>NZ_CP014229.1:465000-562500 GCF_001553605.1 Desulfovibrio fairfieldensis | reverse complement strand
CATATTCCCATTGCGCGCCGGACAGAGCCCAGCCCGAGGGCCGCCAAGGCAACCGCGCAAGGCCGATGGTCAGCATGCCGCCCAGAGCGGCGGCCGTGGCGTACCAGGACTCTTCCACGGCGCGGGCGGTGTCGCCCAAGGCCATATCGCGCAGCAGGCCGGGAGCCAGACCGGCCAGCAGCCCCAGCACCAGCGCGCCGGCCGCGCCCAGTCCCAGCGTCAGGCCGCGCATGGCCCCCAGGCAAGCGGCAAGCGCCAGGCCCAGGCTGTCCAGCCAGAAAAACAGGCCCGCTCCCTGACGCCGCAACCCGGCCAGCACGGCCCCGGCCAAGGCACCCGCCACCACCGCGCCCACGAAAGCGCCCGAGGCGAGCAATTCCGCACCGGAGCCGCCGCCCAGGCACTCCCGCAACAGGGGACCGGCCAGGCCGCACAAGCAGCCAAGCACCGCCGCTCCACTTACATGACCGCCGAAAAGGCGGGCCCGGCAAGAAGCGGCGGCAGCCAGCAGGAAAGAGGCCGCCAGATCAAACGATCCGAACCAGAAGAAAAATCCGCTCATCTCAACGCACTTCACCGTTCATGTCACGCGCCGCTGCGTCCAGGGCATGGCACCGGAACAGTTACACATTTTCTAAAGTGAAATTGCCCTAAAAAGCCCGCCGGTGCGGCATGCGCGCGAGCGACTGCGCATATGCCGCACCGGCGGGCGATTACGGGCGAGTACAAAGAGACATTTACCCTATTTGGCGAAGCCCACCGCCCGCCGCTCGCGGATGACCGTGACGCGGATCTGGCCGGGATAGGTCAGATTCTTTTCGATTTTTTCCGCGATATCCTTGCAGAGAATGTAGGTGGTGTCGTCGTCCACGTTTTCGGAATTGACCATGACCCGGATTTCACGCCCGGCCTGGATGGCGTACGCCTTGGTCACGCCGTCGAAGCTGGTGGCGATGCCTTCCAGATCTTCCAGGCGTTTGACGTAATTCTCCAGCAATTCCTTGCGTGCGCCGGGCCGCGCCCCGGAAATGGAGTCCGCGGCCTGCACCAGCACGGCCAGGGCCGTGGAGGGCCGCTGATCCTCGTGGTGGGCGGCGATGGCGTGGATGATTTCCTGGCTCTCGTTATACTTTTTGGCCAGATCCGCGCCGATCAGGGCGTGCGGCCCCTCCACCTCATGGTCCACGGCCTTGCCGATGTCATGCAACAGGCCGGCGCGCTTGGCTTTTTTGACGTCCATGCCCAGCTCGGCGGCCATCATGCCGCAGAGCGCGGAGACTTCCAGCGAATGCTGGAGCACGTTCTGGGTAAAGGAAGTGCGGTAGCGCAATTGCCCGAGCAAACGCACGATTTCAGGATGAATGCCGTGCACTCCGGCGTCGAAAGTGGCCTGCTCGCCCACTTCGCGCACCTGGGTGTCCAGCTCTTGCTCGCACTTCTGGACGATATCCTCAATGCGGGCCGGGTGAATGCGGCCGTCCTGGATCAGGCGCTCCAGAGCCATCTTGGCGACTTGGCGGCGCAGGGGACTATAGGCGGAAAGGATGACGGTCTCCGGCGTGTCGTCAATGATCAGGTCCACGCCGGTGGCGGCCTCCAGAGCACGGATATTGCGGCCCTCGCGGCCGATGATCCGGCCCTTCATGTCCTCGCTGGGCAGGGGCACGGCGGTGACCGTCTGCTCGTTCACATAGTCGCCGGCATACCGCTGGATGACGTTGCAGAGGATTTCCTTGGCCTTGCGGTCGGCGGTTTCGCGGGCTTCCATTTCGATCTGGCGGATCATCCGTGCCGATTCGTGACGGGTTTTCGCCTCAATTTCCGAGAAAAGGCGCGTCTTGGCCTCCTCGGCGGTGAAGCCCGCGATCTGGGCCAGCCGCTGCTCCTGCTCCTCAATGCGGGTCTGCAAAAATTCCTCGGATTCGGCCAACTGGCGTTCCTTGCGGGCCAGATCCTTTTCCGTGCCCAGGAGCTCATGCTCCTTCTCGGTGGCCTTTTCCAATTTTTCCTCAAGGCGGTCGCCCAGCTCGTCCAGCTTGCGCTCTCGGATTTTGACGTCGCGTTCCCGCTCCTTGAATTCGTTTTCCAGCTCGCGTTTCTGATTGAACAAGTCATCCTGGCCCTGGAGCAAAATCTCCTTTTTCTGGGCCTGGGCCTCCTTACGGGCCTCTTCCACAATGCGCTTGGCCAACTCATCGGCGTCGCCGATGCGCTTGGTGGTCACCCGGCGGTGAACCAGCGCGCCGACCGACACCCCCACCAGGACGGCCGCCGCAAGCGCGAAAATGAACAAAAGATCCATGAAACCAGCCTCTCTTTATGAATACGGGCATGGCGCCCGGCAGACACCGGCAGCCGCGAAAAACCGCGACCGCCGCAGCGGATTGCCCGGAGAGCTTGGACCCTGTGGCTGGCTGCCGGAGAATACCGGCACGAAGGATGCGTTGCGCGAAGAGAGCGGCCCGAAATAAATCCGCCCGCTATGAACAATCCGTAGGAAAGACTGGCGTAATCCCCAGAGCGCCGTGTCATGTCTGCGGTGCAGAACCTGGTTTCCCAGGTCGGGCACCCGTATGCTTTTCTCAGGCTTCCCGCGTAACGCGAGCATGCACACAAAAAGCAGAGACGGCACCCATTTTTATGCTTGTCAGGTTAGCACCGAGGCATAAATCACGCACACCCCAGGGAAATCGTCAAAAGAGTCTACACGGACTCCTCTATTTTGGAAAGCAGGGAATTGATGCGATTCTGCACATCACCCAGCCTTTTCTTCGACTGCAACAGATCATCCGCCAGGCCAAGGGCCAGGAAGGTCAGCAAAATATCCTTGCTTTGCCCTCCGTGGGACCTCAGTTTCTGGTCTGCAAACCGTTCTTCCACCAACCGCACGGCACGTTGCACCCGCTCCATGTCGGCACCCGGCTTGAATGCGATATCAAGCCCGAGAACAGTAAGGTTGATGTTTTCCTGACTCACAAAAACCTACTCAACGCTGTCATGCTCTTGAATCCTGTGCAACAGGGCGTCAATGCGCTTGAGCGCTTCGACGCGCAGATTTTCTTCCTGCGCCAGAGAGTCATGCAGCTTGCGGTTTTCCTCTTCCAGAACGGCCTTTTCCGCCACAATGGCGGAGGCTTCGGCATGAAGACGCGTATTCTCCGCCCTGAGGCGGTCCAAGCGGTCCAAAAGCTCCGCAATCTGCGCTTCAAGCTGCTCCAGAAGTTCCATGACTTTTAGATAGCACCGCCCCCCGACCTTGGCAAGAAAGGATGGCCCGGGCGGATAAAAAAAGCCGCCGCCCGTGGCTTCGCGGGCAGCGGCGATATGTGCGGGAAAGGTTGCGGAATGGCGTCACGCGGCGATATGGGATATGGCGTCCTCACCTCATAGAGCAGATCAACTTTTCAAAGTTACTTTGCTCTATATCCCCTGCGGGGCAAATTCTTCTGCCGCCCACGGGCTGCGGCAGCCGTTACGCCCAAGGGGCGTTACGGATGGCGACAGCCAGCCCCTTGCGCCACAGCACCGCGCCATCCCGCTATCCCCTGCGGGGCAAATTCTTCTGCCGCCCACGGGCTATGCCCATTTCGCCGTTGGGCACGTCCTTGGTGATGACCGAACCCGCGCCCACCAGGGCGTTGTCGCCCACGCTGACCGGGGCCACCAGGGCGGTATTGCTGCCGATAAAGGCTTTTTCCCCGATGTTGGTCTGATACTTGTGCTTGCCGTCGTAATTGCAGGTGATGGTGCCCGCGCCGATATTCGCGCCCGCGCCGACCCGGGCGTCGCCCAGATAGCTGAGGTGGTTGGCTTTGGCCCCCTTGCCCAGACGGGCCTTTTTCAGCTCCACGAAGTTGCCCACGTGGGAGTCGGCTTCCAGTTCCGCGCCGGGGCGCAGCCGCGCAAAAGGCCCCACAAGCGCGCCCTCGCCCACGCGAGCATCCTCCAGATGCGAAAAGGAGCGGATTTCCGCGCCCTCGCGGATCAGGGAGTCGCGCACCACGCAGTGCGAGGCCACGGATGCGCCGCGCCGGATCTCGGTCCTGCCGCAGATTTCACAGGGGCCGCTCAGTTCCGCGCCGGGCTCCACCCGGGCCAGGGGGCTCACCCGGACCAAGTCCGGCGCGTGCAGAATCACGCCCGAGGCCAGCAGTTGTTCCGTCGTGCGGGCGCGCAGCAGTTCTTCCAGGCGGGAAAGTTCCAGCGGGGAGTTGACGCCCAGCAGACTGTCGTCCCGGCCGCATTCCACGCCGCGCACCGTATAATTTTCCGCCACGGCCAGACCAATGATGTCCGTGATGTAGTATTCGCCGCTCTTATTGTCGTTATTCAGGCGCGGCAGCAGCGCCTCCACGGCGGCCAGGCTGAGCCAGTACATGCCCGCGTTGACTTCGCCGCTTTCCGGGCCATGGCGGGCCGGATCGTAATCCTTGGCCTCCACGATGCCGAGCACCCGGCCCTGCTTGCGCACCACCCGGCCGTATGCGCCGGGATTGTCCGGCACGATGGTGGCAAAGGACAGATCCGCGCCCGCGGCCTCAGCCAGGAAATCGCGCACCAGGGCTTCGGAGAGCAGCGGCGCGTCGCCGTTGACCACCAGCAGATGGGTGCAGCCCGCTTCGGTCAGCGCGGGCAGAGCCTGCATCAGAGCGTGACCCGTGCCGAGCTGTTCGGTCTGAAAAACCAGGCGGGCGTCCGGAAAGGCCGCCTCCACCATCTGGGCCCGGTGTCCCACCACCATCCAGACATCTTCAGCAAAAACCGGCCGCAGGGCCGCGCGCACATAGGCCAGCATGGGCTCGCCCAGAATCGTCTGCAAAACCTTGGGCCGGTCCGAGTGCATGCGGGTGCCCTTGCCCGCCGCCAGAATGAGAGCCGCGTTTTTCGGCATACAGAAATCTCCTTGCGCCGCCGCGCGAGCGGCGAAACGGAATTGCGCAGGCAGAGCAATAGCGTCTTCGGCGCTAAACGGCAAGCCGCGGCAAGCACAGCTGGGAAACGCCGTCCCTGATCCGGACGAACCTCATAGCAGACGCTTCCGGCGGGCCGCTTCAACCGGCTCGTTCAGAAAAGTCCACAGACCCTTTGCCGATAAAACGCTCTTCCAGACGGGCCAGGCGTTCACGCAGATCCGCATTCTGCCGCCAGAGTCGGCGGTTTTCATCCCAGATTTGGCGAAGCTGTTCCACGGCATCGTCACGCTGGAGCTCCGTCCGGTTCAGCTTTTCCTCCAGCTTCAGACAGCGCGCGCAACCTGCCTCCACCACTCCGGGAAGAGCAGCCGGAGACGGTAACGTGTCCGAGGCGGCATGGGCAGCCTCCGCGCCTGGGCGCATGGGTCCCACGCCTGTCAGCAGCCAGCGGGGTTCAATATTATAGCATTCGCATATAGCTATAATAAAAGTCGAACCCGGCATCTGGGCGTTGCGCTCATACGCGCCCACCGCCGCCTTGCTCACACCGAGCCGTTTGCTGAATTCATCCTGGGAAACAGAACCTCGGACGAGCTTCAGCCTTTCACCAATGGTCATAGGCTTCCAGCGGTTTCGTCCGCGAGCCGAAACAGGGCCCCGTCCAAATGCACGGGTCATGGGCCATGCCAACTTTAATTAAAGCCGAATAGATATTTTTATATTGACTATGGCTATTATAAAAGCTAGTGTCGTCTCACGGGCGGTTAAAAGTTCGGATTGCAACACACCGACTTTACCCGCCCCTCCGGGGGAAAGCAATCGTGTCTCCCTCAGCGGACGGGCAATTCTTTGTCCGTCCGCGCTGCGCAACATGCTTGTCTGCTTCCCGCCTTTTTTACCGCGCCAAGGAGGAAGCCATGCGTCTGGCCTTGGACTGCGCGCTCACGGAACGCGGCTTCCATTCCGGCGTCCCCGCACACAAGCCGGATACTCGTCTTCAATGGAAATTTTACGCCGTGGCGTTTGCCTTTCTGATAGTTTCAGATGAAAACGCTTGGAAATAAGGCACGAAGGCAGCCTCACACTCCACAGGCGGTTTCAGGAGCAGAGCGCATGGCAATTTCCATTGACACGCTGAAGCGTCTTTCCCGGGACCAGCGCAATTTTTTTCTGATTTTCGGCCTGCTGGGCCTGGGCATCCTGATGGGCATCAGTCTCGTCTACCTGGAAATATCCGACATCCTGCGCGGGCAGGCCGAGCGGCGCAGCTATCTGCTGGCACAGACCGCTTCGGACAAGGATATCATCCTGCGCAAATGGGTCGCCGGTCTGGGCGGCATCTACGCGCCGGTGACCCCGGCAACGCCGCCCAATCCCTGGCTGCCCGAAGCAGGGCGCGATTTCACCCTGCCCGGCGGCATGCGGGTCACCAGGATGAATCCGGCCTATGTGACGCGCCTGGTACATGCTCTCTGGCGCGAACACAGCGATATTCCCAGCAGGATCGTCAGCGCCAAGCCCGTCAACCCGGCCAACCGGGCCCTTCCCTGGGAGGCCGCCGCGCTTGGGGACATTGAGCGGCGCGGCGGCAAGGAATATTTTATCCTGAGCGGAGATCCCCAAAAAGGCCAGGTACTGCGCCATATGGCCGCACTCAGGGTGGAGCAAAGCTGCCTGGCCTGCCACACGGCGCAGGGCTACAAGGAGGGCGACATCATCGGGGGCATCAGTTCGGAAGTGGCCACCAGCCGCATGTCCACCGGCGATGCGGCCATCAAACGAACGCTGCTGGCGGGTTTTTCCACGGCGGGCGTGGTCGTGCTGTTGCTTTTTCTCTGGGGGGGGCATGCGCTTCTCCAGAATATCGCCCGGCGCGACAGAGCCGAGAAAGAACTCCGCGCTTTTGCCGCCACCCTGGAAAGCAAGGTCGAGCAACGCACCTCGGATCTGCGCGAGGCGGAAAAAAGCGCTCTGGCGGCCAAAGAACAGGCCGAGGAAGCCTCCAGAGCCAAGAGCGACTTTCTGGCGCGCATGAGTCATGAAATCCGCACGCCCATGAACGCCATTCTGGGCATAACCTATCTCTGCCTGCAAACCACGCGCGAAAACAAGCAGCTGTATTATCTGCACAAAATCCTTTCAGCCGGGCGCGGGCTTCTGGGTATCATCAACGACATCCTGGATGTCTCCAAGATCGAAGCCGGGAAAATGACTCTCCAGAACGAAGCCTTTGCCTTACAGGAGCTGGTGGAAAATCTCAGCGATCTGTGCGGAGCCCTGGTGGGCGGCAAAAATATCGAAGTGCTTTTTCACGTGGACCCCAACATCTTTGTCACTGTGGAAGGCGATCTTTTGCGGCTGACGCAGGTGCTCACCAACCTTCTGGGCAACGCCGTCAAGTTCACGGAAAAGGGGCGGGTGGTGCTGCGCATGGAAGAGTTGGGCCGGAGCGCGGACACGATCACCCTGCGCATATCCGTAAATGATACGGGTATCGGCTTGGCGGAGGAAGAGCAGGCACGCCTGTTCAAGCCCTTTGAACAGGCCGACGGCTCCATCACCCGTAAATACGGAGGGACGGGACTCGGCCTGGTCATCTGTCAGCGCTTTGTGCGGATGATGGGCGGCGAGCTTGAGGTGCGCAGCGAACCCGGCAAAGGCAGCACGTTCTCTTTCAGCCTGGCGCTTCCTTATCGGCCGGTCCGGCACGCATGGAACGATCCGGACCCGGCGGGCGCGGAACGCCTCCTGGTGGTGGATGACTGCGAGGCGGCGCGGACCATTCTCCAGGATATCCTGATCCGCTTCGGATTCCATGTGGATGCGGTCGCTTCCGGCCAGGAGGCCCTGGATTGCCTTGTGCGGGCGGCCCAAGCCGATACGCCGTATTCCCTGGTCTTGCTGGATTGGAAGATGCCGGGCATGAACGGCATGGAAGTCGCCGACAGCATCCATAAACTGCCGCTGGAGAGTATCCCGCATCTGCTGATGATTTCCGCGCACGGGCTGGAGGCTTACCGGGAAAGGGGCGAAAACCTGCATTTCGCGGGTTTTCTGGTCAAGCCCGTGAATCCCGTGACGCTCTGGAGCGCCATCCTGAAAGTTCTGGGCAAAAGTGCCGCTCCGCCGCTCCTCGCGGATATGGACGGGGCCGGGAACGGAGGGCTCTCTCAGCGGCGCGGCGCCCGTGTCCTCCTGGTGGAAGACAATGAAATCAACCAGGAAGTGGCAAGCAGCCTGATGGAGCGCATGGGCATGAGCGTGACCCTGGCGGAAAACGGGCTCAATGCCGTCAATGCCTGCAAGGCGAGAACATTCGACATCATTTTCATGGACATCCAGATGCCGGTCATGGACGGCCTGGAGGCGGCGCGCCGCCTCCGCGCGCAGGAAGCCGAGGACGGCGCGGGACCAACGCCGATCATCGCCATGACGGCCCACGCCATGCGGGAAGACCGGGAAAAAAGCCGGGACGCGGGCATGGACGATCATATCACCAAGCCCATAGATCCCGATATGCTGGCCCGGATCCTGATCAAATGGGTAAAACCGCGCGCACAGGCGGCGCACGCGGCGGACCACGACACGGGCTGTCCGGCTTCGGCGGATGCCGATGCCGGGACGATCTTTGACTGGGAGAAAGGGCTGTTTTATGTGGGCGGCGAAGAGCAGCTGCTGGTGAAACAGCTGAAAAACTTTATCCGGCGCTACGCCCACATGCCGCAAACTCTAGCGGAGTTGAGCGCCGCCGGGCAATGGCATGAGGCCAACCGGGCGGCCCACAGCCTGAAAGGCGTCGCGGCCACACTGGGCATGGACGCCCTTTCGGCGTGCGCGGCGGCTCTGGAACAGTCGTATGCCGCGAACACGGCGGACGGCCAAAGCCTGGAAAAGCTGCGGGAGCTGTTGCAGCGCGCCGGCGCGGAAATCAAACAAAATCTGGAAGAAAAGGGTCTTGAGGCCTGAACACGGCGCACCCTGCATGCAAAAGCGGCTTTTCCCCGGATGGACCTCCGGGAAAAAGCCGCTTTTTATCATGCGGTGCTCATGAGGGAAGCAGGCTTTCCCCATGAATCACCTTAAAGCAGTTAACGCCTTTTGTGCGTGAACTGCTCTATTCCGTTTTGAAGACCAGCTTGCCGTCTTTCACTTCCACATGCACATGCTGGCCGTCGCGGATCTTGCCGCTGACCAGTTCGCGGGCCAGAGGCGTTTCCACGGCCTGCTGCAGATAGCGCTTGAGCGGACGTGCGCCGTAGACCGGATCGTAGGCCGCTTCGGCCACAAAGTCGCGGGCTTCTTCACTCATGCTCAGCTTGATCTTGCGTTCCTCAAGCCGCTCGCGCAGGCGCTTGAGCTGGAGTTCCACAATGCGGCCGATCTGATCCCGCCTGAGCGGCAGGAAGACCACGGTTTCGTCCACGCGGTTGAGGAATTCCGGCCGGAAGTGGCCGCGCAATTCCTCCATGACCTGCTCCCGCGCTCCTTCCTTGAGCGTGCCGTCCGGCGCGATGCCGTCCAGCAGATGCATGGAGCCGATGTTTGAGGTCATGATCACGATGCAGTTGCGGAAGTCCACGGTGCGGCCCTGGCTGTCCGTGAGCCGCCCGTCGTCCAGCAGTTGCAGCAGGGTGTTGAAGACGTCCGGGTGGGCTTTTTCGATCTCGTCGAAAAGAATCACGGAATAGGGCTTGCGGCGCACGGCCTCGGTAAGCTGGCCGCCCTCGTCATAGCCCACGTATCCCGGAGGCGCGCCGATGAGCCGCGACACCGAATGCTTTTCCATGTACTCGCTCATGTCCAGGCGGACCATGTTGTCTTCCGTGTCAAAGAGCGCTTCGGCCAGGGCCTTGGAAAGCTCGGTCTTGCCCACGCCCGTGGGGCCCAGGAAGATGAAGGAACCCGTGGGACGCGAGGGGTCGGACAGACCGGCGCGGGCGCGCAGCACGGCATCGGACACGGCGTTGACCGCCTCGTCCTGCCCCACCACCCGCTCGTGCAGTTGCTCGGACAGGCGCAGCAGCTTTTCGCGTTCGGATTCCAGCAGCCGGGTTACCGGAATGCCGGTCCACTTGGCCACGATTTCGGCCACATCGTCGGGGCGCACTTCCTCGCGCAGCAGGCGCGGGGCGTCGCCTTCCTGAGTGTCGCCCGAGGCGTCGGCCAGTTTTTTCTCCAGCTCCAGCAGCTTGGAATACTTGAGTTCCGCGGCCCGGTTCAGATCATAGGCCCGCTCGGCCTGTTCGATGGCCAGCTTGGTCTGCTCGATCTGCTCCTTGATCTCGCGCACGTTGTCGATGGAGCCCTTTTCGCTCTCCCACTGTTTGCGCATGGCGGCCTGCTGGTTGCGCAGCTCGGACAATTCGTTTTCCAGGCGCTCCAGGCGTTCGCGCGAGGCCTCGTCCGTCTCGCGGCGTAGGGCTTCGCGCTCGATTTCCAGCTGCATGACCTTACGGTTGACCTCGTCCAGGTCGGCGGGCAGGGAGTCGATTTCCGTGCGGATCATGGCCGCCGCCTCATCGATGAGGTCAATGGCCTTGTCCGGCAGCTGGCGGTCCGTGATGTAGCGATGCGACAGCACCACGGCCTCCACAATGGCCGAGTCGCTGATGCGCACGCCGTGGTGCACCTCAAAGCGCTCCTTCAGGCCGCGCAGAATGGAGATGGCGTCCTCCACCGTGGGCTCTTCCACCATTACGGGCTGGAAGCGCCGCTCCAGGGCGGGGTCCTTTTCAATATACTTGCGGTACTCGTCCACCGTGGTGGCGCCGATGCAGTGCAGTTCGCCGCGCGCCAGCATGGGCTTGAGCAGATTGCCCGCGTCCATGGAGCCCTCGGTCTTGCCCGCGCCCACAATAGTATGCAGTTCGTCGATGAAGAGGATGATCTGGCCTTCGCTTTTCTCCACTTCGTTGAGCACGGCCTTGAGCCGTTCCTCGAACTCGCCCCGGTATTTGGCCCCGGCGATAAGCGCGCCCATGTCCAGGGCGAAGAGTTTGCGGCCCTTGAGGCCCTCGGGCACGTCGCCCTTGACGATGCGGAAGGCCAAGCCTTCCACGATGGCGGTTTTGCCCACGCCCGCTTCGCCGATGAGCACAGGATTGTTCTTGGTGCGCCGCGAAAGAATGCGGATCACCCGGCGGATTTCCGCGTCGCGGCCGATGACCGGGTCCATCTTGCCCTGGCGCGCCGCGTCCACCAAGTCGCGCGCATATTTGCTCAGAGCCTCGAAGGTGTCCTCGGGATTGGCGCTGGTCACGCGCGCGCCGCCGCGCAGCTCTTCCATGGCTTTGACAAAGCCCGCGCGGGTGATGTTGTATTCCTTGAACACCTGGCCCAGGGGCGAGGAAGGCTCCACTTCGGTCAGCGCGGCAAAAAGATGGTCCACGCTGACGTATTCGTCCTTCATCCGCCGGGCCTCGTTCTGGGCTTCGCCCAGAATCTTGGCCAGACGCGGGGTGATCATGATCTTGGTGGGGTCCATGCCGCCGCCGGAAACCGAGGGCCGCTTGCGCAGCGAGGTTTCCAGGGCCACGGCCAGAGCCTTGGGCTGGATGCCCATATGTTCCAGAATACGGGGGACAATGCCCTTTTCCTGCTGCACCAGGGCCAGCGCCAGATGTTCGGCGTCCGTCTCCTGATGGCCCATGCCCGCCGCGATGGTCTGTGCCTCGCCGATGGCCTCCCGGGCTTTTTCCGTAAACTTGTTGATATCCATAATTCCTCCACACAGTGCCGGGGCTGTCGCGCCCTCGGCGTATATTTCCATCCGGCCGGGCCGGTTGCATAGCCGACCCTCGGTCGGACAAATCTCAATAGATATTGCGCGACGCGGCCGCAGCCCGCCGTCGCAACAAAAATACAAAGGCGTTAATCTTCAAAACCTCGCAAACCGCGCACCGTCCGTTCCAGGACGTCGATGCGCTCCAGCAGGTCCACGATAATGGTGCCGCCCACCACGGGCAGCTCAAAATCGCAGCAGATGCGCTCCAGCTTGCGGACCCGATAAATGTCGGCATCCCGGAACATCCGGATCCGGGTCGCGCTGGTCCGGGTTTCGATCCAGCCCAGCGCAAGCAGCTCCTGAAGACGGTCCGGCGCGACGCCGGTGATTTCCACAAATTCCTCCCAGGCCATGACCGTGGACGGCGCGGGCAGGGAGGGCGATTTTTTGGTCATACTCATAATTCACCTCCACCGGATCAGGCGCGGGCCTTGAAAGACGACACGTCCGCCAGCTTCTGCCAGAGTTCGCGCTCTTCCGCGCTCAATTGGGCGGGCACCTTGATCATCACGCGGGCCAGCAGGTCGCCGCGATTGACGCCGCTGCCCAGGCCTTTGCCGCGCAAACGGAACTTGCGGCCCGAACTGGAACCGGCCGGGATGTTCAGCTCCACCTGGCCTTCCAGGGTGGGCACAGCCACCTTGGCGCCCAGCACGGCTTCCCACGGGGCCAGGGCCACGTCGCAATGCAGATTTTCGCCTTCCACCTTGAACTGGGGATGCGGCAGATAGCGCACCCGCAGGAACAAGTCGCCCGGCGTGCCGCCCGGCGCGGGGTCGCCCTGGCCGGCCAAACGCAGCTTGGCTCCTTCACGGATGCCGGCGGGCACGTTGACCTCCAGGGTCTTGGGCCCCTGCGGCATTTGCAGGGTCACGGTGCGGCGGCCGCCGCTTGAGGCTTCTTCCAGGCTCAGGGGCAGTTCGGCCTCCACGTCGCGGCCGCGCCGGGGCCGGGAAGAAAAACCGCCGAAGGGATCGGGGCCGAAATTCGCCCCGCGCCCGCCGCCCGCGGCCGCGCCGCCGAACAGGGTTTCAAAAAAGTCCGAAAATCCGGAACCGTCAAAACTCTTGCCGTTGAACGTGAAATGCACGTTCTCATAGCCCGGTTCGCCCTGGAACTGCTGGCCGTGCTGCCAGTTGGGCCCGAGCTGGTCATATAGTTTGCGCTTTTCCGGATCCTTGAGGACTTCATAGGCTTCGTTGATTTCCTTGAACTTTTCCTCAGCCTGTTTATCGCCCGGATTGAGATCCGGATGGTATTTGCGGGCCAGCTTTTTGTAGGCCTTGGAAATTTCCTCGGCCTTGGCCTCGCGTTCCACACCCAGAAGCTTATAATAATCTTTATAGGATACTGCCATATTTTGCTCTCCCCCGTACGGGTCTGGCTCTGGAGCCGTGCCGGCGACGACTGTGCCGCACCGGCGGGACGTTGCGCGCTCCCGCGCGTCCCACTCCAATAGAAAGACATAAGACCGCCTGCGCCGTCGTCAATGCTCTCCGTCCAAGAAAGCGTCCGGATCCAGGGCAGCATCAACTTTGCTCTGAAACCAGGGCAGCCCGCCGCGTCCGGACCTGACTCCGGGCGCGGCGGGCTGCCGACAAGACATAACAGGGCTTGGAGGCTGTGGCTACACCACGCCGTGCTCCCCGGGCCGCTCGTACTTTTCCTTTTCCTGGGCCCGGACGTAAAAATCCGTATCGCCCAGACCCAGCAGAATGGCCGAGGACACATAAATGGACGAGGCCGTGCCGATAAACACGCCGATCAGCATGGTCAGCGCGAAGTCGTGGATCACGCCGCCGCCCAGCAGGAAGAGGGACAAGGTCGCCACAAAGGTGGTGCCGCTGGTCAGAATGGTGCGCGAAAGAGTCTGGTTGATGCTCCTGTTGATCAGTGAGGCCAGATCTATTTTGGGCGCGGCGCGCAGATTTTCACGCAGACGGTCGTAGACGATGATGGTGTCGTTGAGCGAATAGCCCACCAGGGTCAGCAGGGCCGCCATGACATTGAGGTCGATCTCCACGTCCATAATGGAGAGCAGGCCCGCCGTGATAAAGACGTCGTGCAGCAGGCCCACCACCGCGCCCAGGGCGAAGTTGAGCTTGAGGAAGAAGCAGACCACCATGGTGATGGCCAGGGCGAACAGCACCAGCCAGCCCATGCCCAGGCCGGTGAAACTCAGCACGTACATGCCGCCCCAGAGAGCCGCGGCCATGATGGCGCCGGCCATCCAGCGCTGCTCGAAACGGCCCGAGATATACACGGCGATGAGCAGCACGGCGTAGTACAGGGCGCTCAGGGCCTTGTTGGTCAGGTCGTCGCCCACCTTGGGGCCCACCACTTCCAGGCGCAGGATCTGGGCCGCGTTGTCCGGAAAGGCCGAAGCCAGAGCGTTGACCACATTGGTGCGCAAAGCCGAGGCGTCGGCGTTTTCCGCGCTGGAAAAGCGCAGCAGATAGTCCCGCCCGCCCTCGCCGAAGCGCTGGGTGGTGATGCCCGGCAGAGCGGGAATGTCCAGACTCTTTTTAAGGGCTTCGTCGTTGACGGGCTTGTCGAATTGCACCTGGACGATAACGCCGCCCGCGAAGTCGATGCCCATCTTGAGCCCGTTGCCCCAGAGCGCCGAAGCCAGACCGGCCAGCAGCAGCACGATGGAGATGCCGTAGGCCCAATGCCGCCAGCCGATGAAATCTATATGTGTGTCATGCTTGATGAATGCAAAGCCCATGATGGTCTCTCCAACGCTCGTGCCGCTTCAGGCGACAGTAAAAACCGCGTTTTTGCCGGAATGCCCCTTTGAAACGTGCAGAGTTTCAAAGGTAATCCGCTCTAGATGCTGATGCCCTTGGGCCCGCAGTGACGCGCCCATTCCTCGAAAATGGCCCGCGACACAAAGATGGCCGTGAACATGGAGGCGATGATGCCCAGGGAAAGCGTCACCGCGAAACCCCGGATGGGGCCGGTGCCGAACTGATACAGAATCACCGTGGCAATGATGGTGGTCAGGTTGGAGTCCGTGATGGAAATGGCGGCACGGTCAAAACCCGCCTTGACCGCCGCCAGCGGCGACAGCCCCAGGCGCAGTTCCTCGCGTATTCGCTCGTAGATCAGCACGTTGGCGTCCACGGCCATGCCGATGGTCAGCACGATGCCCGCGATGCCCGGCAGGGTCAGGGTGGCCCCGAAAGCCGCCATGCCCGCCATGACCATCAGCATGGTGAAACAGAGCATGCCGTCGGCAATGAGCCCGCTGAGGCCATAGTAGACAGCCATGAACAGCACCACGGCGGCCGCGCCCACCAGGGCCGCGCGCACGCCGCTGTCGATGGACTCCTGCCCCAGGGAGGGGCCCACGCTACGTTCTTCCAGCACGGAAACCGGCGCGGGCAACGAACCGGCGCGCAGCACAATGGCCAGGTCCTGGGCCTCGGCGGTGGTGAAGTTGCCGGAAATGCTGGCCCGGCCGCCGCCGATGCGCTCGCGGATGACCGGCGCGGAATAAACCTTGCCGTCCAGCACGATGGCCATGCGGCGCCCCACGTTTTCAGAGGTGGCCCGCTCGAAGATGCGCGCGCCGCGCGCATTGAAATTCAGCGTCACATACGCCTTGTTCATCTGATCAAAGGCGGGCCGGGCGTCGGCCACATCCTCGCCGGTGAGCATGGCGTCCTTTTCCACGGCGATCTGGCCTTCCTTTTTCTGGCCGCCCGGCGTGTTTTCCAGCAGGGGCAGGGAAACCACGCCCGTAGGCAGCACGGCCTTGCCGGGGTCCACGTCGTCGCGCACCAGATGAAATTCCAGATGGGCCGTCTGGCCGATGATCTGCACGGCGCGGCGCGGGTCGGAAATGCCGGGCAACTGCACCTGAATGCGGTTCCCGGCCTGCTTGCGGATGTCCGGCTCGGCCACGCCGAACTGGTCAATACGGTTGCGGATGGTGCGCAGGGCCTGGTCCAGGGCCATGTTTTCCAGGCGCGTCACTTCCGCCGCCGTGAAATGGGCCACATAGCGCAACTGCCCGGATTCGCCCTTGTGCGGCGTGCTCACATCCAGCTGAGGGAAGTGGCGGCTGAGGATTTCCTTCAGCTTGTCCTCATTCTCGGCGCGCGGCAGCACAAATTCCAGAGCCGTGCCGCCCACCACGCGGGGCCGCAGCACCACGACCTTTTCATCCTGGGCCAGACGGCGCAGGTCCTGCCCTGCCAGGGCCAGGGAATTGCTTACGGCCTTGGCCACATCGACGCCCAGCGTCAAATGGATGCCGCCCTTCAGGTCAAGACCGAGATTGATCTTGCTGGACGGCAAAAAACGCTCCAACGCCGTCCCGATGCCGGGCAGGCTCGGCAGCGCGTAAACAAGGCATGCCAGAAACACCACTATCGCAATGGACAAGCGCCAGCGCAGACCCATCGTACACCTTCCACAACAAAGGACTTGCCCGCGCGCGGCGCGGACGGAACACCTGCCCCGTCAACCCGCGCGGCGGGCGCATTCTCCCGCCGGACGGACAAAGAGGCCGCGCCGCCACAGAATACGGCTTGCGCGGCCAACGGAACAGTGACTCGCACGGAGCGTAACAACGCCCGGCGCTGACTTATTTCTTTTCTTCAGGCTTAGCTTCCTTGCCGCCCTTGGCGGGCAGCAGGCCGCCGATGGCCGCGCGGGAAATGCGCAGCTTGGCATCCCCGGATTCCAGCAGCACCTGCTCGTCGTCGATCTCAAGGATGCGGCCGATGAGCCCGCTGGAGGTCAGCACGTGGTCGCCGCGCTTCAGTTCGGACAGCATCAGCTTGTGGGCCTTGGCCCGCTTCTGCTGGGGACGGATCAGCAGGAACCAGAAAATGACGAACATCAGGATCAGCGGCAGGAACTGCATCAGCATGTCCGTGCCGCTGGCCGGGGCTCCTCCGGCCTGGGGCGTGCCCATGGCAAAAGCTACGGATTCAAACAAAGCGCACCTCCATTAAGGTGTGGATGAGGCCCCCGCGCGGACGCCGGGGCCGGGTTGGCGAAATAACAGCGCATCGTTATAGCCTCTACGGCGCGAATGTGCAAGCCTTTGTGGCCCCGGCGACTTCCCGGGCGAAGGCCACGGCCAGCTCGGCTACCCGCTGACGGCTTTCCCGATGGGTCATGGGCAAATGCCCGCCGTGCGGGCTGCGCACGCGCAGAAGGTGCAGATGCGTGCTCAGTGAGCCACAATGCCGCGCCAGATAAAAAGCATTGTACGGGCGGCAACTCGTATCGTTGCGCAGCTGCACAATGCAAAGCGGCGCGCGGATCAGGGGCAGTCCGCGCCGGATGGCGGGCAGGGCCCGCTCCACCTCGGCGAAATGGCGCAGGCAGCAGATTTGCTCGTGCCCCTGCCAGGGGGCCACGGCGCGGGAGGCCGGGTCGCGTTCCGGGACGCGCAGCACGGGTTGCAACCGGGCCCAGAGGGGCAACGCGAAAAAGCGCCAGTCCACAGCGAAAAAAGGAAAATATTTACGGAAAAACAGCGGCGTGGCCAGCGCCAGAAGGCCCGCCGGGGGCGGCAGCTCGCCGCGCGCCGCCGCCTGGGCCACATCCAGAGCCAGAATGCCGCCCAGGGAATATCCCGCCAGCAGCACGGGCCCGCCCTCGCTCAGGCGGGCGTACTCCGCATGGGCAAAGTCGCGCCACAGGGCAAAGGAAGAGGCGAGATATGCCTCCTCCGTACCGCCGTGGCCCGGCAGGGCCGGGGCATGGGCCTCAAAGCCCGCTGCCGCCAGGGCCTCGGCCAGGGGCGCCGTTTCAAATGGGCTGCCGCCGATTCCGTGCAGCAACAGACAACGCACGGCCTCTCCTTTCAGGGGCTTGCCTCCCCGCCCCGCAGGCGTTACCTAGGGAATTTCAACATAGCCATGGCCACGACGACCTCAGACTCGGGACTTCTCATGCAGCACTGCCACACGCTCCTCCACGCCGGAATCCTCGTCACCCAGGACCCACAACGCCGCATCCTTGAAAACGCTTCCCTGGCCATCGCCGACGGGCTGGTGGCCGCCGTGGGGCCGCGCGACGCGCTGAGCGCCGCCTGGCAGGCCGAGCGCGAGCTTGATCTGGGCAGGATGCTCGTTCTGCCCGGCCTCGTCAATGCCCACACCCACGCGGCCATGACCTTTCTGCGCGGCCTGGCCGACGACATGCCGCTCATGGACTGGCTGCAACAGCGCATTTTCCCGGTGGAGGCCAAGCTCACCCCGGAAATCGTGCGCCTGGGCAGCCTGCTGGGCTATGCGGAAATGCTGCGTACCGGCACCACGGCCTGCATGGACATGTATCTCTTTGAGGAAGCCGTGTTCGAGGCCGCGCGCACGGCCGGTCTGCGTTGCGTGGGCGGCGAGGCGGTTTTCGCTTTTCCCTCGGCGGCCTGCCCCGCTCCGGAAGCCGCCCTGGAGGCCACCCGCGCCCTGGCCCAATGCTGCGCGGGCGACGCGCGGCTGAGCGTGGCCGTCAATCCGCACAGCGTCTACACGACCACGCCGGACATCCTTACGGCATGCCGCGATCTGGCCGCCGAGCTGAGCCTGCCCCTGCACATCCATCTTTCCGAAACCCGCGAGGAAACGGAACTCTGCCTCAAGAACCACGGCAAGCGGCCCGTGGCCCTCTGCCGCGACCTGGGCCTGCTGGATTTGCCCTGCACCCTGGCCCACGTGGTGGATGCGACAGAAGAAGAGCTGGACATCCTGGCCGAGTACAAGGCCGTGGTGGCGCACAATCCCTCCTCCAACATGAAGCTGGCCTCGGGCGTGGCTCCGGTACCGGCCATGCTCGAACGGGGCCTGGCCGTGGGCCTGGGCACCGACGGCCCGGCCAGCAACAATCAACTGAACATGTTTACGGAAATGGGACGGGCCGCCCTGCTCCATAAGCTGGCCGGGCATGATCCCACCCTGCTGCCCGCGACGCGGGTGCTGGACATGGCCACTCTGGGCGGGGCCGCGGCCCTGCACGACGCCCGCCTGGGTTCGCTCGCGCCGGGCAAGGCCGCGGACTGCGTGGCTCTGGATCTGGCCTCGCCCAATCTCCAGCCCCTGTACAATGTGGTCTCGCAGACAATCTACGCGGCCACGGGCCTGGAAACCCGCCTGACCATGGTGGGGGGCGAGATTCTTTATCAGGACGGGCGCTTCAGCCGTTTCGACTATGACGCCCTTTGCCGGGAAATGCGCGACCTGCGCGCCTTTGTGCTGCGCGCCGCCGGACTTGCATGACCTAGGATATAAGGTATAGAAATTCACCGGTACCGCTGTCGCCGCCAAAGACACCCTCATAAAAGCCCCGGCCGCCCCTCTTGACAGCGGCCCGCTTTAGCCTATACTTCCCCATCCCGGACGGCAGCCCTCTGCATACTGCCGGTGGGACATTATGAAATTTGGGGCGCTCCGGCGCATGGAGGTTTTGCTATGAGTCCTCTGGAAAATGCCACCAAGACCGCTGAAGGCGTGGTGGTCAAGGGTTTTGTCCTTTCCCCCGTGGTGGAGCAGTGCTCCGGCTGTGATCGCGTGCGCGAATTCGACGGCGAGCAGTTCTGCTCCAGCTATCCCAACCCGGCCAGCAAATGGGTCGGCGGTCGCTGTAATTTCGCCACCCACGTCAAGGCCCAGACGGCTGCGGCGGCGAAGGTGAACCCGTTGAAGGCGTCGAAACGCGCCGCCAAGGGCCGCTAGGCGATATTGGCTTTTTTTGCCGCTGGCGGCGTCAACCTTCGCTTTGTCCTCCTGTCATGTACCGAAAGAGTACACTCCTGTCGGACAAAGTTCGGTTTCCTTGCCAGCGACAAAAAAATCTCAAATATCGCCCTGTCGGGCTGAAATTTTTTGAAGAGGCTGCGCAAGCGGCCTCTTTTCTGATTTTCAAGTTAGAGCATTTCAAAGGTAATCTGTTCTAGGGCGGAAACAGAGATGAATCAAAATTTGGACAGACTGCTGGCCGGTCTGGCGGAACGGGGCGAGCGCGTTGTGGAGCTGCAGAGCGCGCTCACGGCCTGCAAGGCTCTGGGGCCGGACAACGGCGGCCGGGGCGAGCTGGACAAGGTGCGCCGGATCACGGACTGGCTCACGGCCTGCGGCGTGCGCGATCTGCGCCGAATGGACGCGCCGGACAATCGCGTGCCGGACGGCCTGCGCCCCAATTTGATAGCCCGCCTGTCCGGCACGACAAGTCGCACGCTCTGGCTTTTCGGCCATACCGATGTAGTGCCGCCGGGCGATCCCGCCGCCTGGACCTCCGACCCCTGGCGGGTCCGGCGCGAAGGCGACTGGCTCTACGGGCGCGGCGTGGAGGACAATCAGCAGGCCATTGTCAGCATGCTGCTGCTGGCCGAAGAGTTGCGGCGGCAGAACCTGACGCCCGCCCTGGGCCTGGGTTTGGTCTTCATGGCCGACGAGGAATCCGGCAGCGATTACGGTCTGGCCCACGTGCTGGAGCAGGCCCCGGAACTGTTCCGGCCCGACGATCTCTATATCGTGCCCGACGCGGGGTCGCCGCGCGGCGATCTCATTGAAGTGGCGGAAAAAAGTCAGCTCTGGCTCAAGGTGCGGACCACCGGCGCGCAGTGCCACGCCTCCACCCCGCACAAAGGCCGCAACGCCTTTCTGGCCGGGGCGGACATGGTTCTGGCCTGTCATCAGGGCCTGTACGAGACATTCCCCCAGGAAGATCCGCTGTTCAAGCCGTCCCGCTCGACCTTTGTGCCCAGTAAGCACGACGCCAACGTGCCCAGCGTGAACATCCTGCCCGGCAGCGACGTCTTTTACGTGGATTGTCGCCTTTTGCCCGAGGTTTCCCAGGAAGCCGTGCTGGCCAAGGCGCGCGAAATCGCGGCCCGCGTGGCCCAACGGCACGGGGTGGAGATCAGCGTGGATGTGGAGCAGGCCCAGGCAGCCTCGGCCGCTCCGGCGGACAGTCCGGTGGTCCTGGCCCTGGAACAGGCCGTGGAGCGGGTTTACGGCGTCCAGCCCCGGCCCGTGGGCATCGGCGGGGCCACTGTGGCCGCGCTGCTGCGCCGCAAGGGCCTGCCCGCCGCCGTCTGGGCCTGCATCCAGAACACCTGCCACCAGCCGGATGAGCGCGCCTCCATCAGCGCGGCCTGCAAGGACGCCCAGGTATTCGCCCATATTCTCATGCGGCGGGATGCCCATGCCTGACGCCGGTTTTGACTGCATCATCGCCGGCGGCGGCCACGCCGGCTCCGAAGCCGCCGTGGCCCTGGCCCGGCTGGGTTTCAACGTGTTGCTGATCAGCGGCAATCTGGACCGCCTGGGCTATCTTTCCTGCAATCCGGCCATCGGCGGCCTGGCCAAGGGCCACATGGTGCGCGAAATCGACGCCTTGGGCGGCATGATGGGCCTCTGGGCCGACGCGGCGGGCATCCAGTTCCGCACCCTGAACATGAGCAAGGGCCCGGCCGTTCGCGCCACGCGAGCCCAAATGGACCGCGACGCTTATCAGCGCGTCCTGAAAAAAACACTCTACGCCACGCCCGGCCTGCGCCTCTGGCAGGACACGGTCACGGACATCGTCACGGACGCGGGCCGCGTCACGGGCGTGCGCACGGCTCAGGGTCTGGAATTCACGGCCCGGCATGTGCTGCTGACCACCGGCACATTTCTGGACGGGCGCATCCACATCGGCCTGACCAACCTGCCGGGCGGCCGCCTGGGCGACGCCCCGGCCCTGGGCCTTTCCGACAGCCTGCGCGCTTTGGGCCTGGAACTGGGCCGCCTGAAAACCGGCACCACCCCGCGACTTTTGCGCTCCTCCATCGACTTTTCCCGCCTGGAGGAACAGCGCGGCGACACGCCGCCTCCGGCATTCAGCTTTCACGGTCCCGGCCCGGTCCTGCCCCAGGTTTCCTGCCATATCACCTGGACCAACAGCCGCACCCACGAGATCATCCGCGGCGGCTTCGACCGCTCGCCCCTGTTCACCGGCGTGATCCAGGGCGTGGGCGCGCGTTACTGCCCGTCCATCGAGGACAAGGTGGCCCGCTTTCCCCAGCGGGAACGGCATCAGATTTTTCTGGAACCCGAAGGCCTGGACAGCACGGAGGTCTATGCCAACGGCATTTCCACCAGCCTGCCCCTGGACGTGCAGATGGCCATGCTGCGCAGCATCCCCGGCCTGGAGGACGCGGTCATGGCCCGCCCGGGCTACGCCATCGAATACGATTACGTGAACCCCGTGCAGCTGCGCCCCACGCTGGAAAGCAAGAGCGTGCCGGGGCTCTGGCTGGCCGGGCAAATCAACGGCACCTCCGGCTATGAAGAGGCCGCGGCCCAGGGCCTCTGGGCCGCCCTGAACATCGCCCGCGCCGAAAAAGAACTGCCGCCCTTCGCGCCGGGCCGGGACGCTGCCTACATGGCCGTGCTGGTGGACGATCTGGTGACTCTGGGCACCCAGGAGCCCTACCGCATGTTCACTTCCCGCGCCGAGCACCGCCTGCTGCTGCGCGAGGACAATGCCGACGCCCGCCTGACCCCGCTGGGACGCGGTCTGGGCCTGGTGGACGACGCCCACTGGCGGGCCTTCTGTGAAAAAAGGGAAAATGCGGAGCGACTCAAAAAACACCTTGAGAATATGCGTATTCCTTCCGATAAGCAGGATGCCAACAGCGACGCCGCCCTGCCGCCGGGCCGCAGCCTGGAAGACGTGCTGCGTCGTCCGGACATGGACCTGGAGCGGCTGGCAACCGTGCTTGCGGCGTCGCCGGGCCCGCTGGCCGGGTTGGGCGCGGAGCTGGCCGCCGAGTTGGAACGCTGCGGAAAGGCCGTGTACGGCGGCGTGCAGACGGATATCAAATACGCCGGATACCTGGAACGCCAGCGCGCGCTGATCGCGCGTGCGGCCCGATTGGAAACCACGGCCTTGCCCTCGGATTTGGATTATGCCAGAGTGGCCGGACTGTCCCGTGAAGTGGAAGAAAAACTCAGCCGCGTGCGCCCCCTGAACTTGGGACAGGCGGGCCGTATTTCCGGGGTGACCCCGGCGGCGGTGGCCTGCCTGGAAATACATCTGCACAAACTGGGTCTCTTGCGTCCTGTCCGGCGTCAAGGGCGCAGTGGCGACGTTTTTTCGTAATTCCGACCGCGAGCCGAGCGCAGGCTCACGCGCAACGTGTTCCTGGAATCCATTCCGGTGGCCTGATAATGAGCACAGAAGAATACATCCTGATTTTCGGCGTCCTCTTTGTGGCGCTCTGCATCCTTCTCGTCTGCCTGCGCACCAGATTGCAAAAGATCAGGCAGGAGGAACGCCGCAGAAACGTGGTTCACCGGATGCTCGAGACCGCTCAGGAACAGAACGAAATTTTCGATCTGAAAATGCTGGACAGCGAAGCCGGAAAAAACGGCCTGTCCGGCACCCTGGTCAAGCTGACCCCCGAAACCCTGCACATGGAAGTGCTGGCTTACGTCTCCAAGGAATGGACGGACACCCAGGTGGACGTCTATTTTCGCGTCAGCCTGCCGGAAGGCCCGGCCTTCTATAAATTCCGCGCCGCCATCCAAAGAGTGGAAGCCTCGCGCGAAAAATCCCGCGTTTTCCTCACCGCGCCCCGAGACCTGGAAGTGGGGCAAAAGCGCAATTTCATCCGCATCAAACCGCAGAAGGACGCGGTGCGGGTCATCGGCGTCTGGGCCATTGATCCGGGCAAGCCCATTCCCCGCACCACGGCGGAAATCGGCCGTCCGGTCATTCACTACAAGCTGGGCATGAACAACGAGCCCGTGCAGGTGGAAAACATCTCCGCAACGGGCATGGCCCTGCGTTTTCAGATGGAAGACCCGGAAACCCGGCCTGTTGACCTGGACAAAGGTTCACAGCTACTCTGTCTCGTCATTTATGCCATGGACAAAAAGGGCGAGAAGCTTATTACTTTCTGGTGCACCTGCGAGGTGATCAACACCCGCACGACCGAGGCTCCCTCGCCCGCTCTGATTCTGGGGGTGGAGTTCACCAACTGGGCCGTGCTGGAACAGGGCAAGTCCGAAATCCACTGGTTTCACAGCTCCACATCACGGGGCGTGGGGCCGATCACCCAGTGGGTCATGCGCATGGATATGGAACAGCGCAAACTGCTCTAGGAACTGTTTTCCAGTACCATGTAGCAGTTAGAGCATGTTGCGCCTGAAAGTATCGCTTAACGGCGAAGTAAATTCGCCTTGCGATAATTTCGCGGTGCGGATTTTCACGGAAAATCCGCACAGAGCGTTGAGGTATTTTCAATATCAACACGCTCTAAAACTTCATTTTAGCAGCTTTCAGCTTGTTCACGATGTCACGCCTCACCTGTGGGTTCGGCGTGAAGCTCGCATAGCAAAAAGCGCGGTTTTTGCTGTGGTTACGCCGCTTCGCGGCAGGAGGCACGGCCCCGGAACCGGACTCCGCAGATCCGCGCCCAAACATGGAGGTTATTTTGGACGGAGGCTCCGACGGTCATAGTACCATCTGGTCGCGCCTGGGCAGATTTTTCGGGCACGACGACGAAGAATCCCTGGAAAAAGCCATTCTTGAAGCCAGAGCCGACGGCGAGGTGGAACCGGACGAGGAGTCCATGCTGCTGGGCATCCTGCGCTTCAACGATCTTCAGGTGCAGGACACCATGATCCCCCGCACCGATATCGACTGCGTGCCCGACGACATGCCCCTGCCCGAAGTGGCCCGCGTCATCGTGGATTCCGGACATTCCCGCATTCCCGTGTACAAAGACACCCGCGACAACATGGTGGGCATTCTGCACGCCAAGGATCTCCTGCGTTGCCTCATCGAACCGGCCGGAAAGCATCCCCCGGTGGCCCAGGTCATGCGCGAGCCCTTTTTCGTGCCGGAAACCAAGCCCATCCGCGCGCTTCTGCAGGAATTCCGCGCCCGCAAGCAGCATATCGCCATCGCCCTGGACGAATACGGCGGCACCTCCGGCCTGATCACCATTGAGGATGTGCTGGAGGAAATCGTGGGCGACATTGAGGATGAGCACGACACCCCCCGCCAGGAGGACATCCGCCCCCTGGGCGACAATGTCTATGAGCTCACGGGCCGCGCCCTGCTGGAGGATCTGGAGGAACTGGGCGTTGAACTGGTTTCCGACGAGGTGGACACCATCGGCGGCTATCTGAGCATGGAGGCCGGCCATGTGCCCGGCCCCGGCGAGGTTTTCAACCTGCACGGCTGGGCCTTTACGGTGCTGGACGCCGACAAGAAGCTGATCCGTCGCCTGCGCATGGAACCCGCCGACAAGGCGGCGCAGGCTTTGGACGAAGCCGGGAACAATGCCGGAGCATGAACACGGCGCGCGCGGGCGGACAGCCGCCGTTCCGAAGCCTGCGTCCGGACCTGCTCCTGGGCCTGGCAGGCGCTCTGGCGCTCTGGCTGGGCTTTCCCAATGATTTTCTGAGCCTGCCGCCCTTGGTCCTGCTCTGGCCCGTGGCCCTGGCCCTGTTGGGCCTGCGCGCGCCCGGCCGCATGGCCGCGTTGCGCCGGGGCTGGCTGGTCAGCCTGGCGGGCGGCACGGCGGCACTGTACTGGCTGGCCCTGCCCGTGCACAATGTGGGCGGCCTGCCCTGGCCTTTGGCTGTGCCCTGCGCCCTGTTCATCGCGGCCTGCCTTGCCAGCGCGGGCGGCCTGTTCTCCCTGGCCGCGCAAATTCTGCGCGCCCGGCCGCCGATGCTGCTGGCCCTGGCGCTGGCCCTGCTCTGGTATCTGCTGGAAGCTGTCTACGCCCTGGCGCTGGGCTTTCCCTGGCTGCCCCTGGCCGGAGCTCTGGCGGTCTGGCCCGTGCTGGTCCAGGCCGCTGATGTCGTGGGCGCGTACGGCCTGGGCGGACTCTGGCTATTGGCCGCCCTGCTCTGCCTGCTCAGCCTGCCCCTGATCCCCCAAGCAGCCGCGCCACGGGCTTTTTGTCCGCGCCGACCGGCAACGAGCTTGGCAACGGGACTGGCTCTGGCCGTGCTGCTGCTCGCTTACGGGGCCTGGAGGCTGGACGCTCATCCGTTCCGGGCCGAGCCCTCCGGTCCGGAAAGCATGGCCGTGCTTTTTGTGGAAGGCAATGTGGACCAGAACCGGAAATGGCTGCCCGCCTTCCAGCGGCAGACCGTGGACCTTTATCTGGCGCTGACCCGCGCGGGTCTGGCCGCGCGGCCCGCTGCGGACCGGGATGCAAAGCCGCTCATCATCTGGCCGGAAACCGCTTTGCCCTTCTTTTTTGAAACCAAGCCCGCCCTGGCCGCCCTGGTACGCGATATGGCCCTGGAGGCCCGCGGCCCTCTGCTTTTCGGCGCGCCCGGCGTGGAGCGGCGGCCGGGCCGGGCGGAACCCGCCATTTTTAACCGGGCCTTCCTGCTGGGCCCGGACGGCGCGACCATCGGGCATTATGACAAGGAACATCTGGTGCCCTTCGGCGAGTATCTGCCGAGCTGGCTGAACTGGGGTTTTCTCGAAGCCCTGCTCCAAGGGGTGGGCGTCTATGAGACGGGCACAGCCGTGGCGCCCCTGCGCTACGAAAATCTTGCTCTGGGCATGCTCATCTGCTATGAAGGCATATTCCCTTGGCTTGCCCAGGCCCGCGTGGCGGACGGGGCCAATATTCTGGTGGACATCAGCAACGACGGCTGGTTCGAGGACACTCCGGCATCGCGGCAGCATCTCTATCTGACTGTGTTGCGTGCCCTGGAACAAAACCGTTGGATTCTGCGCGGCACCAATACCGGCATTTCCGTGGTGGTGGACCCGCGCGGACGCCTGACCGCGCGCGGCGGCCAGTTTCGGGCCGAGAGCCTTTGGGCCCGCGCCGGACTGAGCACAGCGCCCAGCCTCTACCACCGTCTCGCGCCCTGGCTGCTTCCCGTAGCGGCCCTGCTCTGTCTGGTCCTGCTGGTCCTCGGTCCACGCGGCGCCAGAACTTCAGACTGATGCCCCGCTTCACGGGGCACGCGCCGTCCCCACGGCCGGTCTTCAGCCCGCTCCCGCTGTCCGGAGCCGCTGACAACGCCGATAATCCCGGCGCCGTGAACGCGTAAGCGTCACACGACACCGGATAAAACGGAATCTTCACCCTCAACCCCACAGAATCGACCATGCTGCATCTCAGTGATTTGCGCGCCGCCTGTCAGCCCCTGTCCCAGCGTTTTGACAACCTTTGGGGGCGTCTTTGACGTCGCGTCCAGCGAACAACGCCTGCGCGACATCGAAACGGAACTCTCCCGTCCCGGCGCTTGGGACAAGCCCGAGGCCCTCACACCGGTTTTACAGGAAAAAAGACGCCTGGAAGACGAGGTGGGCCGCCTGACCCGCCTCAAAACCTGCCGGGACGACATGGAGGAATGGCTGGTTCTGGCCTCGGAAAACGAGGATCAGGAAGCCCTGGAATCCCTGGAGCAGCAGCAGAAGGAACTGGCCGCCCTGCTGGACGAGACCGAGCTGGTCATGTTGCTCTCGGCCGAGGAAGACGGCCAGGACGCCATTCTGGAAATCCACCCCGGCGCGGGCGGCACGGAATCCCAGGACTGGGCCGAAATGCTGCTGCGTTTGTACACCCGCTGGGCCGCGCGCCGCAAATACGCGGTGGAGGAAATGGACTTTCTGCCCGGCGACGAGGCGGGCATCAAAAGCGTGACCCTGCGCATCTCCGGGCCGCACGCCTTCGGCTTTCTCAAGAGCGAACGCGGCATCCACCGTCTGATCCGCATCTCGCCCTTTGACGCCTCGGGCCGCCGCCACACCTCCTTCGCCTCGGTGGACGTGATCCCGGACGCGGGCAACGACATTCAGCTGGATATCAAGGAATCGGATCTGCGTTTCGATATCTTCCGTTCCAGCGGGCCGGGCGGCCAGAGCGTGAACACGACCAGCTCCGCGGTGCGCGTCACCCACCTGCCCACGGGCATTTCCGCCCAGTGCCAGAACGAAAAATCGCAGCACCACAACAAGGAGACGGCCCTGCGCGTCCTGCGGGCCCGCCTCTACAACCTGGAATTGCAGAAACGCGAGGCCGAGCGCCAGGCGGAATACGCAGGCAAGGACGCCATTGCTTTCGGCAGCCAGATCCGCACTTACACCCTCCAGCCCTACCGCTTGGTCAAGGACCACCGCACGGGCTCGGAATCCGGCGACGTGGACGCGGTTCTTGACGGTCAGATCGACCAGTTCCAACACGATTACCTTTTGTACCGCCATGAGCAACAACGCTGAATTTGACGCCCTGGCCCGCGAACTGCGCGCCCTGCGGGAAGAAGGCTGCGGCGACGCCGTGCCCCGGACCCGCGAGGCCATGCTGGTGGTCCGGCTGGTGCGCGGCCTTTCCCGGCAGCGCTGGCAGGAATTCTGCCGCGCCTTTCCTTTGAGCCAGTGGTGTGCCCTGCCCGTGCCCGGCGCGTCTCCGGAAGGGCGGGTCGCGGATCTGCGCTCCGACGTCCAGCCGCCCATGCCGCCGGACATGCCGCCGGATGCCCTGATCGGCGCGCTGAGCGCCGAACTGTTCGCGGCCCAACTGAGCCGCGAACTGCTGCGTCTGGCGCGCAACGGCGGCGGTCTCAGCCTGATCCTCGCGGCCCTGTCCGAACGGCGGAGGCTGTGCGTGGCCTTGGGCGACGGCACGGTGAAACGCCTGGAGCGGCTGCTGGCCGAAACCCTGCGCGACAATCTGGACGCCTGCGACAGCCTGGGCGACATTGCTCCCGGGCGCTATGCCCTGCTTTTGCCGGGCATGGGCCAGCTCAAGGCCCGGCGCTTGGCCGAACGCCTGCAACACGCCTTTGAGGAGCAGGCCCGGCCGCTCTTCCCCACAGGCGGCATCTCGGCCGGAACCGGGGCCAGCTGCGCCCTGGGCATCGTCTGCGTCAGCCAGGGCGCGGAGGGCCGCGCCCTCGACCTGCTCAGCAAGGCCGACACGGCCCTGAACACGGCCATTCAGCAGGAAAACGGGCATATCCATCAGGAAGCGCCCACTCCTCTGGGCGAACGGACCACCCTGGTCCATTCCAGTGAAAAACGCTTTCTCTTTTTCGGCGGAGAATAATTTATGAACAGCACCTTGAGCGTTGCCGTGCTCAGCGGCAAAGGCGGGGTCGGCAAGACCAACCTGTCCCTCAATCTGGCCTGCGCGCTCTACCAGGCGGGCTTCAAGAACCTGCTCATGGACTGCGACATGGGCCTTGCCAATCTGGACGTGCTGCTGGGCATCACCCCGGAAGGCAACCTCCAGGACGCGCTGCTGGGCGACGCGCGGTTAAGCGATGTGCTCTATCCCCTGGAGCCCAAGGGCTTCGACGTGCTGCCCGCGGCCTCGGGCGTGCCCGAGCTCAACGACATGCGCCCTGATCTGCGCGACATGCTGCTGGAGCGCCTGGAGCCGGTGCTCGGCAAGTACGATTACATCTTCATGGATCTGGGCGCGGGCATTTCCGAAACAGTGCAGACCTTCGCGGCCATGGCCGCTATGCGCATCGTCATCATCACGCCCGAACCCACATCTCTCACGGACAGCTATGCGCTGATCAAGGTGCTCAACAGCCGCTTCGGCATGCGCGACTTCATGGTGCTGGTCAATCAGGCTGAATCGCCCAAGGAAGCCCAGGGCGCCTTTGAAAAGCTGAACGGGGCCTGCCGCCACTTCCTGCATCTGGAACCCGTGCTGCTGGGCCACGTGCGTATGGACAAAAAGCTGCCCGAGGCCGTCTGCCGTCAGCAGGCCCTGCTGCGTTACGCGCCGGGCAGCCCGGCGGCCCAGGATATCCAGGCCCTGGCGGGCCGCCTGCAACGCGTGCGCCTGAACATGGCCGACTGGCTGGCCCCGCGCGACGTCTTGCAGGCCCCGCATACAGCATTTTGAGTTTGGAAGGTTGCACATTCAAACCCCACGCCGCCCGCGTGATGGGGAAGAATACGGCTTATCGCTGCTGTCGATGCCCGCAAGCCCTTTGTGGGCTAACAGGCACGGCTGCACCGCCTCCGGTCGCTTCCTTGCATTTGGGAGCGGGTACCCGCTCACGCGGCCACCAGAGTAATTCACTCATTTCAAACGTGAATTGCTCTAAGTAAGCGGTTTACCTTACTGCATAAAAGGTATAGGTATAATGAAGCTGGCTGAGTTCCCGCGTTGTCGCCCTTCCCCCACGGGATAATAGTATAACGTGTCAACGGAGGCGTGATGAATAAAAGCGAACTGATCAAGGCTTTGGCCGAAGAGACCAATATTCCCTTTGATGATGCGTCACTGGTTGTGAACACATTCATCGACGCCATGAAAAAATCGCTGATCGCCGGGGAACGGATAGAAATCCGCGGGTTCGGCAGCTTCAAAATCAAGGAATACGGTGGCTACGCCGGGCGCAACCCCAAAACCGGGGAAAGCGTCTCGGTGATTCCTAAACGCCTGCCCTTCTTCCGCGCCGGCAAGGAACTTAAGGAATTCATCAATCAGTAGCAGCCGCGCCCGAGGTTGTGTCGGCCGTAGCCGGCTTCGCCGCCGCCATCCGAACCGCATTCGCGCGACGGCAAAGCCGTTGTTTCGCGGAACGGTACGCGTTTCCAACGCCGCGTGACGTCGGAATGATCCGGGCCATGCCTTCCGCCGCCCGTTTACAGAGCCCCGGAGTATTCCGCCACGACGCCGCGGGCGCAGACATAAGGAGTCGGACATGCTTTTTTCCGGTGCGATGACAGCGCTTGTCACCCCGTTCAAGAATAATACCGTGGATGAAGAGACCTACCGGGCCTTTATCGAACGCCAGATCACCGAAGGCATCCACGGTCTGGTGCCTTGCGGCACCACCGGCGAATCCGCCACGCTGTCCCACGAGGAACACGAGCGGGTCATTGAAATCTGTATCGATCAGGCCAAAGGCCGGGTGCCGGTGCTGGCCGGGGCCGGTTCCAACAATACCAGCGAAGCCATCCGCCTGGCCCTCTTTGCCAAAAAGGCCGGGGCCGACGGCGCGTTGCTGATCACCCCCTATTACAACAAGCCCACCCAGGAAGGCCTGTATCTGCATTTCAAGGCCATTGCCGAGACAGTGGATCTGCCCCTGGTGCTCTACAACGTGCCGGGCCGCACGGGCTGCAATATGCTGCCGCCAGTGTTGAGCCGCCTGGCCCGCGACTTTTCCAACATCGTGGGCGTCAAGGAAGCCACCGGCGATATGGTGCAGGGCAGCGAAACACTGGAAGCCTGCCCGGAGAGCTTCAGCGTGCTGTCCGGCGACGATCTCACCGCCCTGCCCCTGATGGCCTTGGGCGGCAGGGGTGTGATTTCCGTCACCTCCAACCTGGTGCCGGGCCGCGTGGCCGCCATGTGCAACGCCTTTGCCAAAGGCGATCCGGCCGGGGCCGCCCGCCTTCACCATGAGCTCTTCCCCCTGCATCAGGCCATGTTCATGGAAAGCAATCCCATTCCGGCCAAGACGGCCTTGGCCCTCATGGGCCGGATGGAAAGCGAAATGCGCCTGCCGCTCTGCCCCATGAGCGAATCCGGCAAGGCCAGGCTCATTGAGGTGCTGCGTCGGCAGGGCCTGCTGTAAAAAACGTTTCCGGCGGATATAAAAAGGAGCGCGTCCATTTCGATGGATGCGCTCCTTTTTATATCCGTTCAATGCCATGACGGCCCCGCGCCGGGGCTGGCCAGCATTAGAGCTGTTTGCGCTTGAAATTATCGCTTAACGGCGAAGTAAATTCGCCTTGCGATAATTTCGCGGCGCGGCCTTTCACGGAAAATCCGCACAGAGCGTTAAGATATTTTCAATATCAAAACGCTCTATTCTTCCCCGCCCCGATCCTCCCGAGCCCGGTGGATATCCTCGGGTTCGTCCGCCAGTTCGCCGTGATGCTTGAGGGTCAGGCCCTGATTGATGAAATAGACGTGCTCGGCAATGTTGATGGAGCGCCGCCAGATCCGGGTCAACGAACGGGTGACCAGAATGATGTGCATGGCCAGGTGGGGCTCAAGATCCGTCCCGTGGCCGGAAAGGCGCTCCATAATGCCCTGGATGATCCGCACCTCGCACTGCACCGCCTCATCCTCGCCCCGGCTCATGTCCAGGGCGGCCTCGACGTCGTTCTCGCGGAAGATGACCACGGCCTGCTCAAAGGCCTGGCGGGCTTTGTCGAACATGACCCGCACATGGGGGATGACGCCGTAACCGGGCATGTCCTGCATCAGAATGGCCTGTTCGGCCATGCTCACGGCCTCGTCGCCGATGCGCTCCAGATCCACCACCATGCGCAGGGCGCTGACCACAAAACGCAGATCCCCGGCCACGGGTTGGGTGCGGGCCAGCAGGCGCAGGGCCATGTCGTCGATGTCGTTTTCCAGCTCGTCGATGGCCGCGTCGCTTTCAATGACCGCTGCCGCGCGGCCGGGATCGTTGGCGGCCAGAGCCTTGTCGGCCTCTTCCAGGGCAATGCCCACGCTGGCGCACATGACCAGAAGGCGCGTGCGCAAGGTCACGAGCATCTGCTGCAAATAATTTTCCTGCTGGTTCATCAGGCTTTCTCCTGAATAAAATTCTTTCCCATACACGAGTTAGTCGCCCTTATTCGTCGCCGCTCCAAGAGCTGTTCTGAAAAGGGTGTTCGTTCTCTGCCAAAGGAGCAGAGCGGCGACTCTAGCCGAAGCGGCCGGTAATATAGTCCTCAGTCTGCTTCTTGCCGGGCCGGGTGAAAATAACGTCCGTGGCGTCGTGCTCAATAAGGCGGCCCATGTAAAAAAAGCCCGTGCAGTCCGACACGCGCGCGGCCTGCTGCATGTTGTGGGTGACGATGATGATGGTCAACGAAGCCTTGAGCTCGCGGATGCTCTCCTCAATTTTCTGGGTGGCTATGGGGTCCAGGGCGCTGGCCGGTTCGTCCATGAGCAGCACCTCCGGCTCCACGGCCAGGGTGCGGGCGATGCACAGGCGTTGCTGCTGTCCGCCGGAAAGGCCCAGCGCCGATGACTGCAGCCTGTCTTTGACCTCATCAAAAATAGCGGCTCGGCGCAAGGAGATTTCCACCTTCTCGGCGATCAGTGTTTCGTCGGACAGGCCGTTGACGCGCAGACCATAGGCCACGTTTTCAAAAATACTCTTGGGAAAGGGGTTGGGCTTCTGAAAGACCATGCCCACCCGGCGGCGCAGCGAAACCACGTCCGTTCCGGGCCGGTTCACATCCTCGCCGTCCAGCAGAATCTCGCCTTCCACGCGCGCGCCGGGCACCAGATCGTTCATCCGGTTCAGGCAGCGCAAAAAGGTGGATTTGCCGCAGCCGGACGGCCCGATCAGGGCCGTAACCTTGCCCGGAGCGAAGTCCAGGCTCACGTCGTGCAGAGCCTTGTTTGAGCCGTAATAGACATTGATATTCCGGGCCAGCAGATTTTCCTTCATGCCTTTGTCGCTCCGTCAGGATTTTCGCCAGAGCGATGTTCGCTCTCAACAGAACCAAGGGTGAACACAAGGGCCGTGCTGCCGTCCTGAGCCGGGCTTTCCGCCCGGATACGGCCGCCGTGCCGCTCCACGATATGCTTGCAGATTGCCAGGCCCAGCCCGGTGGAGGCCTGGCCCCGGTGCCGTTCCACCTGGTAGAAACGCTCGAAAATGCGATCCAGGTCCGCCGCCGGGATGCCGGGCCCGTCGTCCACCACCTGGAAAACCACCTCATTGCCGACCGGATGCGCTGTAACGCGGATGTTGCCGCCTTCCGGCGCGTAGCGGCAGGCGTTTTCCAGCAGATTGCGAAAGACCTGGGCCAGATGCGGCAGACTTGCCATGACCCGGCACTGTTCCGGCATATCCACATCCAGATGCAGGTTGCGGCGCTCCAGAACCTCTCGGCACATGCCTTTGGCCTGGGCCAGGGCCTCACGCGGGTCCGTGGGGGCCAGCTCCAGGCTGCCCGTCTTGCCTTCCAGGCGGGCCAGAGCCAGCAGGTCGCCGACCATGCGCGTGAGATAAGCGCCGTTCTTGAGAATGATCTCGCCGAAACGGCGGCACTCCGGCGAGGTGTCCAGGCTGATGAGGGTTTCCGCATAGCCCTGGATGGCCGTGAGCGGGGTACGCAATTCGTGCGAGACGTTGGCCACGAAGTCGCGGCGCACGCGCTCCAGGCGCACCAGCTCCGTAATGTCGTGGAACACGGCCACGGCCCCCAGGTGGCTGTCCGGCCCGGCGGGCCGCGACAGGCAGACCGACATGACCTGGCCGGACGGCAGGGTGAGGTGCAGATGGCGCTGCACCCGGCCGTTTTCGTCGCCCGGCTCGCTGCCGGAACCCGAACGGGACGCGTCATGGGATGCGCTTTGAGATGCGGATGACGGCGCGGGCGCGGCCAGCACCTCGTCCACGGCTTTCTGCAATTCCGGCGAGGGGATAATCTCCACCACCTGCGCGCCCTGGGCCGTGGCCGCTGCCGGAAATTCCCCGGCAAGAGCGCGGTTGCAGCGGCGGATATGTCCGTGCGGCCCCAATACCAGCACGCCGTCGCTCATGGTGTCCAGAATGCTTTCCAACTGGGCGGTCTGGTCCGCGGCGGCACGCACATGTTCCTCGATATTTTCGGCCATGCGGTTGACCGCGTCGGCCAGGGGCGCGAATTCACTGCCCGGAATGCGCCGCAGGCGGCGCTGGAAATTGCCCAGGGAAATGGCCTCCACCACGCCGACCATCTGGCTGAGGGAACGGCGCAACGCGCCGGACAGCAGCATGGCCAGCAGCAGGGAAAGGGCCACGGTGATCAGGCCGATCTGGCTGAACACCGTGAGGCGGCTTTCAATCTGGCGCTTCAGATTTTCCAGGGGCACGGCCAGCCGCAACAGGCGGCCGTCGTCCAGGCGGGTCACGGCATAGGCCAAGGGCAGATCCAGAGTGCCGCTGGGCCGGATGGCGAAGCCCTGACCGCCGCCCTCTCCATCCGCGCCGCCCCCTCCGGAAAGGGCCTCGCGTACTTCCGGCCTGTCCGCGTGATTGTCCAGCCGGTCCACGGGCTGGGCTCCCACGGCTGTGTCGGCCAGCACGTTGCCCTTGCCGTCCAGCAGGGAAAGGCGCTCGTCCGGCAGGTTCAGAATGCGGGCCAGTTCCGGCAGAGCGTCAGGATCGGGCCCCAGCTTGTCCAGAATCACACCCGCCAGGCGGGTTTCGTGCAACAGGCGTTCGCGGGCGGCCTGCAACTGGCTGTGTTCCAGCCAGCTTTTGCCGTAAAACACGGCAATGCCGATGGAGAGCAGCGCCACTGCCAGCACGCTGCAAAAAATCCGGGTACGAAAGGAAAACATGAACTTACCCCGCCAATGGTTGTCTTTGGCATTCTTCCTGAACCAACGCTGAGCAGAGGCGCTATTCCCTGATCCGGTAGCCCACGCCGCGCACGGTCTCCAGCGCGGCCGCCGCCTCGCCCAGCTTGGAGCGCAGGCGGCGCACATGGGTGTCCACTGTGCGGGCGTAACCTTCAAAGGAATAGCCCCAGACATTGTTCAGCAATTGCTCGCGCGTGCGTACCGTGCCCGCGTGACGCAGCAGATCTTCCAGCAGGCGGAACTCCGTGGCCGTGAGGATCAGCTCCCGCTCTCCGGCGCTCGCCGTGTGCGCGTCGGGCCGCAGCCGGATGCCGTGGCGCTCCAGCAGGGCGTTTTCCGCCACACGGCCGCCCCGGCGCAAAATGGCCTTGATGCGCAACATGAGCTCGCGCACGCTGAAAGGCTTGACCACGTAATCGTCCGCTCCCAGGCTCAGGCCCACCACACGGTCCATTTCCTCGCCGCGCGCCGTGAGCATCAGCACCGGAATGGCCGAGGTCTCGGCCTGGCCGCCCAACCGGCGGCTGACCTCAAAGCCGTCCAGGGCGGGCAGCATCACATCCAGAATAATCAGGCACGGCAGATGCCGCCGGGCCAGCTCCAGCCCCTTCTGGCCGTCCTCGGCCTCCAGCACGCTGAAGCCCTCGCGCTCCAGATTGAAGCGCAGCAGTTCGCGGATGTCGCTTTCATCTTCCACTACCAGGATATGTTGTGCGCTCATATATCTTTTCCTCTGTGCTGCGGAGCCAGTTAACAATGTCATTGCGCCAAACAGGTGGTGACATTGTTACAATCGCGTGACAAGCGCTTCAACGCCCGATTTCCGCGCCGGACAAGGCTTCGACAGGCGTCCGGCCCGGATTCACGCAGTCTTCGCCTTCCTGTCATCATTCTGTAACAGAGGCCGGTCAAAAGGAAAACGCGCGGGGAGCTTCCCCGCGCGGCACCTTCGCAAACCCTAAGGAGAGTACGGAATGACTATCGGCAAAATGCTGGTCACGGCCCTGACGGTTCTGAGCCTCAGCACCCCGGCCCTGGCGGCCCGGGAAATCGTCATCAACGGTTCCACCACGGTGCTGCCCGTGATGCAGAAGGCCGGCGAGGCCTTCATGGCCTCCCACCCAGGCGTGCAGTTGAGCATCTCCGGCGGCGGTTCGGGCAACGGCATCAAGGCGCTCATCGACAAACAGTGCGATGTGGCCATGAGCTCGCGCGACATCAAGGGCAAGGAAAAAGCCGCCGCCGACAAGAACGGCGTCACGCCCGTACGCACGGCCATCGCTGTGGACGCCATCGTGCCCGTGGTCCATCCGTCCAACACGGTCAGCGGCCTGACCACCCAGCAGCTCAGGGACATCTACACCGGCAAGGTCACCAACTGGAAGGAATTGGGCGGCGCTGACGCCAAGATCGTGATCATTTCCCGCGACACCTCCTCCGGCACTTTTGAATGCTGGGAAGAACTGGTCATGAACAAGGAACGCGTGACCCCGGCGGCCCTGATGCAGGCCTCCAACGGCGCTGTGGTGCAGGCCGTGTCCAACAACAAGAACGCCGTCGGCTACATCGGCCTGGGCTATCTGGACAAATCCACCAAGGGGCTCAAGGTCAACAATGTGCAGGCCAGCGCCCAGACCGCGCTTTCCAAGCAATGGCCCGTGGCGCGTGAACTGTACATCTTCACTGACGGCCAGCCCACCGGCGAGGTCAAGGCCCTGGTGGACTACCTGCTGGATCCGGGCAAGGGGCAGAAGAGTGTGCGGGAAGTGGGGTATGTGCCCCTGGCCCATTAAACACGCCGCGCTTTTGCCCACCGGCGGCGTTAGGCGGCGTGGCCCGGCTTGGTCACGTAGGCGGCTACGCTCCGCGCGCCGGGCCACTTGCCTGCCTTGCCGGTAAACAAAATCCCCGCCGTGTTTAAACCACCAGTCCAATGGCGGGTTCTTTCCTTAAAGAACCCGCCATTGGGGGAGAAAGCCATGCGCAGAGCCGATCTCAAGGAAAAAATCGTCCAATACAGTCTTACCGGCGTGGCCGGAAGTTCCCTGCTGGCGCTGGCGGGCATTGTGCTTTTTCTGTTTATGGAAGGCCTGCCGCTGTTCGCCCATTATTCGGTTTTCGACTTCCTTTTCGGGCGGCTCTGGTATCCCACGGAAGATCCCGGGCTGTTCGGCATCTTTCCTCTGCTCATGGCCTCGCTGGCGGTGACCCTGTTTTCCTCCCTGCTTGCCGTGCCCCTGGGCGTGCTGACCGCCGTGTACCTGACGGAGATCGCCCATCCGGGCGTGCGCCGGATCATCAAGCCCTTTGTGGAGCTGCTGGCCGCCCTGCCCTCGGTGGTACTGGGCTTTCTGGGCATGGTGGTGCTGGCCCCCGTCATCCAGGACTGGCTCGGCGCGGCCACGGGCCTGAACCTGCTCAACGCATCCCTGGTCCTGGCCCTGATGAGCGTGCCCACCATCTGTTCGGTCTCCGAGGACGCCCTGTACAGCGTGCCCCGCGATCTGCGCGAAGCCTCTCTGGCCCTGGGGGCCACGCGCTGGCAGACCACCGTGCGGGTGGTCATTCCGGCCGCGCTTTCCGGCATCGGCACGGCGGTGATGCTGGGCATGTCACGGGCCATCGGCGAAACCATGGTGGTGCTGATGGTGGCCGGGGGCGCGGGCCTGATCCCCACCTCCCTGCTGGACCCGGTGCGGCCCATGCCCGCCTCCATCGCGGCCGAAATGGCCGAAGCGCCCTTCCGCAGCGATCACTACCACGCCCTGTTCGCCATCGGCATCGTGCTCTTTTTCCTGACCCTGGCCTTTAATCTGGCGGCCGGACACATTGCCGAAAAACACCGCCAGGCCGGTTCGTCCGGTCTCTAGAGAAAATTACCTTTGAAACTCTTTGCGCTCCAAAGGTTCATTCGGTCGCTTCGGCTGAATCCACGCTGCCTCATATTTCAACTTTGAAAAATCAGAGGATCACCTCCCATGTCAGCTCTGTCCCCCGGCATTTCCTCCAGCCGCTCCCGCCTCTGCCGCCAGGCCGCCATGTTCTGGCTGCTGCGGTGCATCGCCGCCGTCAACGTGCTGGCTCTGGTCGGCGTGTGCGCCTTTCTGCTCTGGCACGGCTTACCCGCCCTGTCCTGGGAATTCCTCACCGAACCGCCGCGCAAGATGATGACCGAGGGCGGCATCTGGCCCTGTATTCTGGGCACGGCCATCCTGTCCCTGGGCGCGCTTTTGCTGGCCTTTCCCATGGGCGTGGCCTCGGCCGTGTATCTGCACGAATATGCCAAGCGCAACGCCTTCGCCCGTTATGTACGCCTGGGCGTGAACAATCTGGCCGGGGTGCCCTCGGTGGTCTTCGGCCTGTTCGGCCTGTCCTTTTTCGTGACCTTCTGCGGTTTCGGGGTGAGCATCCTTTCCGGGGTGCTGACCCTGGCCGTGCTGACCTTGCCGGTGATCATCGGCACGGCCGAGGAAGCCCTGCGCTCCGTGCCGGACACCTACCGCGAGGCCTCTCTCGCCCTGGGAGCCACCAAATCCCAGACCATCGCCCGCGTGGTGCTGCCCTGCGCCCTGCCCGGCATGCTCACCGGAGCCATTCTGGGCGTGGCCCGAGCCGCCGGTGAAACCGCGGCCATCATGTTCACCGCCGCCGTGTTCTACACGCCCAAGACGCCGGACTCGATTTTCAGCGCGGTCATGGCCCTGCCCTACCATATGTATGTGCTGGCCACTGCGGGCACGGAGATCGAAAAAACCCGCCCCCTGCAATACGGCACGGGTCTGGTGCTGATCCTGCTGGTGCTGGGCATGAATCTGCTGGCCGTGTTGCTGCGGGATCATCTGCAACGCCGACGCTAGAGCATTTCAACTTTGAAATGCTCTAACGCCGAACACGGTGAGGCGCGCCGCGAAGCGGCGTGGATTTGGGCAAAAATGCGATTTTTGCCCAAATGAACCCTTTGAAACGCTACACGTTTCAAAGGGAATCTGCCCTAGGGTCTGGAATGCGCTGCATTTCAAACGGAACACGCTCCGGAAGCTTTCCTTCCCTCCCAAAACACGAGGCCCCCGCATGCCTGTCGAACATGCGGGGGCCTCGCAGCATTCACACGGGAGGATCATAGTGGCGCGTTGGCGCCATGCTCCTCATAATCGTCCAAGGCCCTGGACACCAGCTTGGCCAGGCCGATCAGGGCCACCAGGTTGGGCAGGGCCATCAGGCCGTTGAACATGTCGGCCAGCTCCCAGACAAGGTTGACCTGGAGAAAGGAGCCCAGCACCAGAAAACCCATGACCAGCACCCGGAAGACCGGCACGGCACCGACCCCGAAGAGATACTTGATGTTCTGCTCCGCGAAGAAATACCAGCCGATAATGGTGGAAAAAGCGAAAAAGAAGAGGCAGACCGCCACAAAACCGAAGCCGTAGCCCGTGGAGCCCAGGCCGGTCTCAAAGGCCTTCTGGGTCAGGGCGATGCCCGTGGTGCTGCCGTCAATGGCCCCGGTGACGAAGATAACGAAGGCGGTCATGTTCAGGACCACAAAGGTATCCACAAACACGCCCATAATGGCCACAAAACCCTGCTGGGCCGGGTACTTGACCTTGGCCACGGCATGGGCGTGCGGCGTTGAGCCCATGCCCGCCTCATTGGAAAAGAGGCCGCGGGCCACGCCATAGCGCATGGCCTCCTTGACGCCCGCGCCGATCAGGCCGCCGGTGGCCGCCGAGGGGTCGAACGCGCCCACAAAAATCATCTTGAAAGCGGGCAGCAGCATGTCCAGGTGGGTCAGCAGCACCCAGAGGCCGCCAGCCAGATAAAGCACGGCCATGAGCGGCACGATCTTTTCCGTGGTGGCCGCGATACGGCGCATGCCGCCGAAAAAGACGAAACCGGCCAGCAGGGCCAGAATCACGCCGATGATCCAGGTGGGAATGCTGAATGCGGAATGGAAGGCGTCGGCAATGGAATTGGCCTGGACCATGTTGCCGATGAAGCCCAGGGCAATGATGATGGCCACGGAAAAGAAAGCGGCCAGCCATTTGCAGCCCAGGCCCTTGGAAATATAGTAGGCCGGGCCGCCGGTAACATGGCCTTCGGAATCGCGGGTCTTGTACAGCTGGGCCAGCACGGCTTCAGCGAAGATGGTGGCCATGCCGAAAAAGGCGGCTATCCACATCCAGAAAATGGCGCCGGGACCGCCCATGGCAATGGCTGTGGCCGCGCCGGCCAGATTGCCCGTGCCCACCTGGGCGGCAATGGCCGTTGCCAGGGACTGGAAGGAAGTCATGCCGTCCTTGCCGGCCTTTTTGCCGAAGAGCGTCAGGTCGCCGAAGGTATAGCGGACTACTTTGCCGAATTTGCGGATCTGCACGAATTTCAGGCGAAACGTATAATAAATGCCCGTGCCCACCAGCAAGGGGATCAGGCAATATACGCCCCACAGCACGCTGTTGATATTCTGGACCAGTTTTGTCAGCTCTTCCATGCTCCCTTCTCCTTGATGGCGATTCTCCCCGGCGGGGCATGCCTTGCAGTCACGCCCGTCGCCAATTTTTCGCAGCCTACTCCCCGCGCTACAAGCAGGCAAGCCGGAAAACAGACGCGAAAAGGGGGAGTCGAGGCTCCCCCTTTTACAATCATCCTACGGGATAAATCCCGCGCAGAATCGGGCTTAGAAGCTGTACGCGAAGATCAGCTGGGCCTTCCAGGCGTCCTGCTTCTGGAAGGAGCTGGAGTTGTTGGCCTTCTTCCAGGTGTCATTGTCAACAAAGTTGGCAATGTAGCCCAGCTCCAGGTTCACGTCGAAGTTTTCATACATCTGGTAGGAGTTGACCAGGTTGAGCTCCAGCAGACCGTCGTTGGTGGTCAGGTACGGGGAGGCGTTGCTGCCCCAGCCTTCATTCCAGGAATAGGCGGTCTCCATGTACTTGGCCATGGACGGGCTGTTGGTGCCGCCCCAGTAGGCCACGCGGAAGGTGTGCTTGAGGTCTTCCAGGAAGCTCATGTCGCGGACCTGCAGGCCAATACCCCAAGTGCCGGCGTATTCCAGGGAGTTGTCAACCCACATCCAGCCGTAGTTGCCGTCGCCCATGAAGGAAGTGAAGTTGCCCATGGGCACGATGGAAGGCATGCGCTCGGAACCGTTCTTGACATTGCCGTCGTCGCCGGAACCATACCAACCGAAGATGCCGGGAACGCCCCAATCCATCTTGTATTCCACCAGGGCTTTGGCCAGCCAGCCCTGACGCTCGGTGCTGCCGCGCTTGTGAACGGTGTTCCCATTTTTGTAGGCGTCATAGCGGCCCATGCTTTCCACATAGCCGTAGTTGATGTCCACTTCGATGTTCAGCGGATCCCAGGCGGTGATGGCGAAAGGCAGACCGGCCCAGAACATGGAGCCATAGGCCTTGCTGGTTTTGCCAATATTGCCGTAAGTAATGCCCCCCATCTCATTAGCAAGATTGTTGGGAGTACCGAAGTAGGGACGCGTGGTGAAGGGCAGATTGCCGTCAGCCGTGGAACCAAGATCCGTGAGGGTGTTCTTGCCGGCCGCGCCGTACAAGGCCCACGGGGTGATTTCAAAGCCGTCCAGCTTCACGGGCACCATCAGGGCGAACAAGTCCATGTTGTCCAAGAAGTTCTGATTGTAGTGCTCGTTGCCGCCCCTCTTATAGCCGAGATAGTTGTCATTGGCGGGACGCGCCCACAAGGCGGTGAGGCCGACATTCTCGTTGAACTGGTAGGAGGCGGTGATGCCGGCGGCGTCGGTGTCCATGATGGCGGAACCACCGGCCTTGTTGGGCAGGGTCACGCCCTGGATGCCCATGCGGAACTTCAGGTCGGTCTGCGGCACCATCCAGTCGATATAGGCGCGCTTGAGCTTGATGGTGTTGGCGCCGTCAGCGCCCAGAGCGCCGCCGCCCACACCCGCGCGGTTGGAACCCCAGACCTGGTTGCCGATTTCAAAGAAGACCGTGCCCGACAGAGATTCGGAGGCCACGGCATCCAACTGCAAGCGCACGCGCTGCTGCGCGGCGAACTTGTCGTTGCTGTTCAGCTTTTCTTTGGGGCCGTTGCCGGTACGGGTCTTGTTGATCAGCTGATTTTCGCCGCCGGCGAAGCCCATCAGCCACTGGCCCTTGGCCTTGAAATCAATGGCGCTGGCGCCCGTCGCCACGCCCAGCAGCATACTAGCCGCCAACAGAAGCGTACAGATACGTTTCATGTTTTTCCTTCCTCTTGTTGAGCCCTCAAAAAGTTAAAAAAGTTGTCCTGTCCCATACAGGTTGACATACCGTTTATCGGCTTTCGTGTAGGAAGGCAAGGCTTTTTGTAAAAAAATTTTTACCGCCTCGCGGCTTCGCCCCAAGACAAAGAAAAAACCGGCCCCGAAGGACCGGCTGCTGGCACGGCAACATACATAAAGCTATAAAAAGTCCGGGTCCGCCGCCGCCTTGCCCCCGGCCAGCATGATCCGCACATAATGCAGGCCGTGCTCGTCCACCGGGATGATGGGGAAGGCAAGGCCGCAAGCATCGCAGGAGATCATCCGAGGTTCCGTGGGGCTGACCAGAGGGATGTGCTTGCCGCATTGCGGGCACTGGTAGAAGAAGAGGATTTCCATGCCGTCCGGCGGCACGGGCGTCAGGGGACGGTTTTTCTTGTCAGCCATGCCGCACCTCTTTGGCGGCCAGATTCCGGCCGGTCATGGGCGCTGAGGGCTCCATGCCCCAGAGCCCGAGCAGGGTCGGGGCCACATCGGCCAGCTTGCCGTCGGCCAGAGCTGTGACGGCGCCGCCCGGCTCCAACAGAATGCAGGGCACGGGATTGGTAGTGTGCGCCGTGTGCGGTTGCCCCTCGGGGGTCAGCATGACCTCGCAATTGCCGTGGTCCGCGATGATCAGCATGCGGCCGCTGCGCGCCTCCACGGCTTTGAGCATGCGCCCCACGCATTCGTCCACCACGGCACAGGCCTCCACCGCCGCCTTGAGCACGCCGGTATGGCCCACCATGTCGCCGTTGGCCAGATTACAGACCACCAGGTCGTAAATGCCCTTGTCCCAGGCTTCCACAAACTTGTCGGTGACCTGGCGGGCGCTCATGGCCGGTTTGAGGTCATAGGTGGGCACGTCGCGCGGCGACGGCACCAGAATGCGGTCTTCGCCGGGGAAGGGCTCTTCCACGCCCCCGTTGAAGAAGTAGGTCACATGGGCGTATTTTTCCGTTTCCGCCAGGCGGAGCTGGCGCAGACCGGCCCGCGAAACCACCTCGCCCAGGCCCATGGTCACGGCTTCCTTGGGAAAGGCCACGGGAATGCCGAAATGCGCCTCATAGGAGGTCATGGACCCGATGCCCGCCAGTTTGGGCAGCGTGCCGCGCTCAAAGCCCTTGAAATCCGGCTCGATAAAGGCCTGGGTCAACTCCCGCATGCGGTCGGCCCGGAAATTGAAAAAAAAGAGCGCGTCCCCGTCGGCCATGCCTACGGGCTCCTCGGCCCCACCCGGAAGGGGACCGCTTGCGCAGCGCACGGGCTTGACGAACTCGTCGGTGATGCCCTCGGCATAGGAAACCTCAAGGGCCTTCACCGCGTCCGGGGCCACGCGGCCCTCCGCGCTCTGCCCGTGGACCAGCAGATCCCAGGCGGCCTTGACCCGGTCCCAGCGCTTGTCGCGGTCCATGGCGTAGAAACGCCCCACCAGACCGGCAATGCGCGCCAAAGGCTGGTCCTTGAGATGCTCCTCCAGCGCGCGCGCAAAGCCCACGCCGCTTTTGGGGTCCGTGTCGCGGCCGTCCATGATGCAGTGCACCCGCACGGGCACGCCCGCACGGGCGGCCATATCGCAGATGGCTTCCAGATGCCGGATATGGCTGTGCACGCCGCCGTCCGAGAGCAGGCCCGCCAGATGCAGCCTGCCGCCGCTCTTTTTGACCGTTTCCAGCAGCCCATTGAGCACCGGGTTGGCGGCAAAGGAGCCGTCCTCCAGGGCCACGTCGATACGCGTCATGTCCTGGTAGACCACGCGCCCGGCCCCGATGTTCAAGTGGCCCACCTCGGAATTGCCCATGTAGCCTTCAGGCAGGCCCACGGCCCGGCCCGAGGCCGTCAGTTGCGCATGCGGGCAACGAGCGTTGAGGTTGTCCAGATTGGGAGTGGGCGCGAGATACGGCGCATTGCCGGGAGTGGGCGCGGCCAGGCCCCAGCCGTCAAGAATCAGCAGCAGGGTGGGGGTCATGCCGAGGCCTCCCCGCCGGGCCCGGCCGCCGCGCGGGCCGGAGACTGGCCCCAGAGGGCCTCCAGACGGTACAGCTCCCGCACGGGCTCCAGAAAAATGTTGATGACGATGTCGTTCAGATCCACAAGGATCCACTGTCCGGCCTCATAGCCCTCGACGCGCAGATATTCGTAATTGCGTTCGTGGCAGAGAGCGGCCACCCCGTCGGCCAGGCTCTGGGCATGGCGCATGGACCCTGCGGTGAGCACCAGCAGGGCGTCGGCAAAGCCGCCCTGCTCGGTGAGATTGAGACTGACGATGCGTTCCGCCTTGTGTTCTTCAAGCCAGGCCGTGATGACAGCCAGCTTTTCGGCCAGGGGAACGTCCGCATAACGCTTGCGGCCCGGGCGCGCGGCCTGGGCCTCGGTATTTTCGGTAGAAGGAATCTGTTCCATGTCAAGCACATATCCCAAAGCCGGACTGAGAGCAATGGCGTGGTGGCCAAGGCGGCGGCACCGCGGAGTTTCAATGGATAGCCGCCGGAAGGCAAAGCCGTGCGCCGGGCCGGTTGACCCGGCCCCCACATTGCGGCATACCGGAGTGACGCCGCGCTCCGCGTGCGTTTCCCTGTTTTTCTGTCCCAGGGCATTTCAACTTTGAAATTGCTCTAACGCCGCACACGGTGCGGCGCGGATTCTGACGAAGCGGCCGAAGGCAGCCCGAAAGGCTGTCTCCGTTGGCGACAACGGAGCCATACGGGGATCGACAGCAGCGATAACCACGTTTTTCGTCAGAATGCCGACTTTGAAATTTGTAAAATTTCAAAGTTAATCTGCTCTAGTTCCGCCATATAATAAGGAGTGGCCCGTGCTCTTCAATATCAAACAGGAAACCCTGCCCCGCGAGGACCTGGAAGCGCTGCAACTGCGCCGCCTGCGCGATCTCTGCAACCGCGTGTACGCCAATGTGCCCTTTTACCGCAAACGCTTCGACGAGATCGGGATCACCCCCGCGGACATCAAAACCCTGGCGGACCTGCGGCTCCTGCCCTTCACCGAAAAGCAGGATATGCGCAATCACTATCCCTACGGCCTGTTCGCCGTGCCCAGAGAAAACATCGTGCGCCTGCACGCTTCCAGCGGCACCACGGGCAAGGCGGTGGTGGTGGGCTACACGGCCCGCGACCTGGAAAACTGGGCCGAACTGGCCGCGCGCAGCCTTTCGGCGGCCGGGGTGAACCGCACGGACATCGTGCACGTGGCCTACGGCTACGGCCTGTTCACCGGCGGCTTGGGCGCGCACGGCGGCGCGGAATACCTGGGAGCCACGGTGGTGCCCGCCTCGGGCGGAGCCACGCGGCGGCAGGCCTTTCTGCTGCGCGACTTCGCGGCCACGGTGCTCTGCTGCACGCCCTCCTACGCCCTGCACCTCTGGGAGGCCGGACAGGAGGCGGGCATCGACTTCCGCGACCTGCCGCTGCGCATCGGCGTGTTCGGGGCCGAACCCTGGACCGAAGCCATGCGCCGGGACATGGAACAGAAAATGGGCATCGACGCTCTGAACATCTACGGCCTTTCCGAAATCATGGGACCGGGCGTGGCCATGGAGTGCGTGGACGCCAAATGCGGCATGCACCTCTGGGAGGACCACATCCTGCCCGAAATCATCGACCCGATCAGCGGCGAGCAGTTGCCGCCCGGCGAAGTGGGCGAACTGGTGCTGACCACCCTGACCAAGGAAGGCATCCCCCTGCTGCGTTACCGCACCCGCGACCTGACCAGCCTGGATTACACGCCCTGTCGTTGCGGGCGCACCCATGTGCGCATTTCGCGCCTGCGCGGCCGCAGCGACGACATGCTGATCATCCGCGGGGTCAACGTCTTCCCGCAGCAGATCGAAGGCATTCTCATGGAGAGCGAGGGCCTCACGCCCAACTACCAGATCATTGTGGACCGCTCCAATAATCTGGACACGCTGGAAGTGCGCGTGGAAGTGAGCGATTCGCTCTTTGCCGACGAAATCCGCAAGCTCCAGATGCTGGAAGGCCGTTTGCAGAAGAATATCAAGGAATTTCTGGGCGTCACGGCCAAGGTGCGCCTGATGGAGCCGCACTCCATCCAGCGTTCCGAAGGCAAGGCCCAGCGCATTGTGGACAACCGCCTCAAGGATTGAACGCCGCGCCGGGATGCGGGCCGGGGATGATTTCAACAGTCCGTATTCCGGCGTTTTTCCGGCACAAAAGAGCGATTGGGAAAAAAGTTTCAGCCCGGCGCTTGACAGCCGGGAAAGGAACGCGTAAAAGATTTTTTCGCTGAGCGGGAGTAACTCAGTGGTAGAGTGCAACCTTGCCAAGGTTGAAGTCGCGGGTTCAAATCCCGTCTCCCGCTCCAATTTTTTTATCGGCGGCATAGCCAAGTGGTAAGGCAGAGGTCTGCAAAACCTCCATCTCCAGTTCAAATCTGGATGCCGCCTCCAGAGTATTTTCACGCCTCGCCGTTTCGTATATGCGGGAGTAACTCAGTGGTAGAGTGCAACCTTGCCAAGGTTGAAGTCGCGGGTTCAAATCCCGTCTCCCGCTCCACCGCCCTTTCTGCGGGAATAACTCAACGGTAGAGTGTCAGCTTCCCAAGCTGAAGGTTGCGGGTTCAAATCCCGTTTCCCGCTCCATAAAATCAACAGGTTACGTTCAAAAAACGTAACCTGTTTTTTATTGGGCACAGTCGCTTGACGCGATAGTAGGATTTCAAAACCTTTTTCAGTCTGCCAACGCGGCACGCACGGTATCAGGCGCCTTTTCGATAACACGCAGATAAGCGCGCGCGGCGGGGTCAGGCTTTCGCTTGCCCTGTTCCCATCCGCGCAGGGTATACAGAGACAGGCCGAAACTCGCGGCAAACCCGGCCTGTGTCATTCCCATGCTCTTGCGGATAGCCTTCACGTCCACACGCTCAGGCGCGCGCGCCACCTGAACAATGTGCTCAGCGTAGTCTGACTTGGGCATGTCACCTTGGGCGATTTCGACCGCCTGCTCCATGCTCTCCAAGAGCTTCTTGCCAAATTCACTCATGGCTTACGTACTCCATAGGCTTTCAGGATTTCTCCCACAAATTTCTTCAAGCCGTTCTTCTCCCCCATGTGAGGGAGTCTTTGCGGTTTTTGGGGTATATCAGCAACGCAAAAAGCGGTATCGCCTGCGTATAGTAGTAATAAATGACGCGATAGCCACTGCTTTTGACACCCCCTTGGCGCGCCCAGCGCACCTTTCTTACGCCCCCTGTCTGTTCGATAATATCTCCCGCCTCCGGATTCTCGGCCAGAAACAGTATCAGATCGTTCCGCTCGTCTTCGCTCAGCAGCGATTTCGCTTCATGCGTAAACGCCGGGGTTTCAGTTACTGTCATGAGAGTGTTTTCCATGCACTATATGTAATTCATTGACTTACTCTTGTCAAGAATGAAAAACGCATCTTGGAAAGACCGCGTGAAGCAGTGGAATATATGGACGGAACGGCGGACAAGTCGACCGACAAGGTGCATAACATTACCCGATCCGCCCGCTGGAATACGTTGCTGTAAAGGCGATCAGGCATGATCCGGGCCCCGCGCAGGCCATGCTTGCCGCACAGTTCGGCTTTCCATCAACGCCCTCAGAAATTGGGAACAGGGCAAACGCAGGCCGGGACCGGCCGTCCGGGCGCATCTCCGGATCATTGAAAAAGCGCCGAACACCGTGCTGGCCGCTTTGGCGGACTGAAAGAACAACTTAGACGTTCAAGCCCTCGCGATTGCAAATCGCGAGGGCTTTTTTACGTGAAGAAATGGTGAAACCGAACAAGATCAGGGCTGCTTACCGGCTGACCCTTTCCATCCTGTCGTAGACGTTCCGCATCCGCAACACCAGGTTGGACGCCTGCTCAAGGAGGCAGCCCAGGCTGGCAATGACATAGCCTTTCACGCGCACGTCATGGTGCGTACTTTTCATTATTTTGACCACGCCCACCAGGAGCATATAGGTTTCCGCCAGCAGATCGCAAAAATCTTCCGCGCCGTAGTGTTTCAAAAGTTTGCGCTCATGCTGCACCGCTCCCGCAGAAAGGTGATAGCAGCGGGTTTCGCCGTCCGAATCCGGACTGGGACGCGGATTGGGCCTACTGCCCTGCCCTGCCGGTTCATAGATGGCCAACAGGTCCTGGGCGGCGCCCCGGAATCTTGCGATCCGTTCCGTCAGTTCGGAATGACTTTGAGAAGGGGGCGTTGACGACTGCGGCTGCGGAGCAGCGCTCGGGAAATGATGGGACATAAGGCACCTCGCGAGGGTTTACGGCCATAGACAGCCACAGCGCCACAAAGGGCGCAAAAAAGCCATACTGTCGGGATGGTAGCCGCTCGTGGAGGTGGGTACGAATCACCTTGTGATAAAAAATCACAACTTCCTGCGGTAGTCAAGAAGACAAGAACTAGACTGGCTGATTGAGATTCTTTTTCTCTTGAGCGAAGCTCGTTATAGAAAAACGGTTATACTCTACGATAAAAAGGCTGTCGCATGATAACGAGCAACGTCAAAAATATTATGGCTGACAGAAAGATAACGATACGCGCCCTGGTCGCGCTGTCAGGATTGTCAGATAAAACGGTCCCGCGCACACGGAATGAGCACAGAGTGGAATGCCGGTTATATACGCTGCAAACAATCGCCAAGCATCTTGGGAAGCACTGATTAATGGTCTTTTTGCCCTCTGCCCGCGTCAGGCTCGCCCCGTGCGAAGGTCGAATATGTTTGGATATACTCCCTCCGCCCGCAGTTCGCCTTCCTTGGCAGAGAACAAAAATCTTCATTAATCAGCACTTCCCTTGGCTGCAAAGTCAAAGATTTTTTTACTGAAAGGCAATAATTTTTATGCCGCTGCTGTGAACAGCCGCAAATCCCGCCCCGTTGATTGACCCGGTCGCGAAATACCATTATCTCCCTGAACCGGCCTGAATACGGCCGCCCGGCCTCCGGGAGTTCCGCAATCCAGCCCGACCGCGCCTGTCGCCATCACCGGCGGACAAGAACGTCATGGGCGCGGCTGTTGCCTGGAAATATCACTGATGGGGAATGGTATGGCAAAGATCAAAATGGGTTTGCCCATGCAGATGGGCATCGGCATGGTTGCGGGCGTGCTTGTGGGCGTGGTCGCGCAGGACTGGGCGCTGGGCAGCGCCGTCTTCAAATTTCTCGGCGACATTTTCATCCGCCTGATCCGCATGGTGGTGGTTCCGCTGGTCTTCGCCACCCTGGTGGCGGGCGCGGCGGGCATCAGCGACACCACCAAATTGGGGCGCGTGGCCACCAAGACCCTGCTTTACTACCTGATCACCACGGCGGTGTCCGTGGCCGTGGGCCTGCTGCTGGCCAACATCGTGCAGCCGGGCGCGGGCGTGAACCTCTCCACCGACAATCTGCACGTCAAGCCGGTGACCCCGCCGGCCCTCAACGACACGCTGATGAACCTGATCCCGATCAACCCGGTGGAAGCCATGTCCAGGGGCAATATGCTCCAGATCATCATCTTCGCCATTATTTTCGGCTTCGGCATCAGTTCCCTGGGTGAGAGCGGACGGCATCTGCACCGTTTCTTCGACTCCTGCGGCGAAGTCATGATCAAGGTAACGGGCTTTGTGATGCACTATGCGCCCATCGGCGTCTTCGGCCTCATGGCCTACACCGTGACCAAGCACGGCCTTGCCGTGCTGTTGCCCCTGGGCAAGGTCATTCTGCTGATGTACGCCGGTTGCGCCATTCTGTACTGTTTCATGTTCCTGCCGCTGGTCAAGTTCGTGGTCAAGATTCCGGTGATGCGCTTCGTCAAGGGCATGCTGGAGCCCTTCATGATCGGCTTCACCACCTGCTCCAGCGCGGCCGCCCTGCCTTCGAACATGCGCTGCACCGAGGCGCTGGGCGCATCGCGCACCGTGGTCAGCTTCGGCATCCCGCTGGGCAACACCATCAACATGAACGGCACCGCCCTGTACATGGGCATCAACACGATTTTTGTGGCGGAATTCTACGGCATCTCGCTGCCGCTGGACGCGCAACTGACCGTCATTCTGATGTCCATTCTCGCCGCCGTGGGCACCATGGGCGTTCCCGGCGCGGGCCTGATCATGATGAGCATCGTTTTCGTGCAGATGGGCATGCCCCTGGAAGGCGTGGCCCTGATCGCGGGCATCGACCGCGTTCTCGACATGGCCCGCACGCCCATGAACGTGCTGGGCGACAGCCTCGGCGCGCTGGTGGTGTCGCGCCTGGAAGGCGACTTCAACGACAATCCGGAACCGGTGCCGCAAGCGCGGGAGCAGGCGCAAGGGCAGGCATAGCGCGCCCGCGCGCAATGCAAAAATCCGCAAAAGGGCGGCATCCGCACGATGGATGCCGCCCTTTTGCAACTCGCCGCCTTTTTTTCACCCCGGCAGTTCTTCCCACCAGCGGGGAAAAACCGGCCACGGCGCACCCGGCGCGGGCAGTATGACGACTTCGCCGACTTTGGGCGTGAGCAGGCTGTACGGCTGCCCTTCGGCCGCCGCCACGGAACGCCGGAACGGATCATCCCAGGAATGAAAGGCAATGGAAAACTTGCCCACATGGGCGGGCAGCAGGGTTTCGGCTTGCAGGTCACGGGCCGCACGGGCCGCCTCTTCGGGCGTCATGTGAATATACGGCCAGTCGGCGTCGTACTGGCCGCTGTCCAGCATGACCAGGTCAAAACCGCCGAAGGCCTTGCCGATGGCCTCGAAGTGCCTGCCGTAACCGCTGTCGCCGCTGAAAAAGAGCCGCCGTTGGGGCGTGGTCAGGGCAAAACCCAGCCAGAGCGTGCTGTCGCGGGCAAAGCCACGGCTGGAATAGTGGCGCGCGGTCTGGGCATGCACATTCAAGCCGCCGCCCAGCGCGACGGATTCATTCCAGTCCAGTTCCGTGACGGTCGCCTCCGCATAGCCCCAGCGCACGAAAGACGCGCCCACGCCCGGCCCGCAGACCACGCGACGCACCTTGCCCCGCAGTGCCGTTGCCGTGGGATAGTCCAGATGATCCCAATGGTCGTGGGAAATGAGCAACGCGTCGATGTCCGGCATATCCGCCGCCGAATAGATGTTACTGCCCGCAAAGGCCGGGTTGCCGCGCGGCAGGGGCGCGGCGTTCTCGCTGAACACCGGGTCGATAAGCAGACGGTGGCCGCCCAGTTGCACGAAATACGAGGAATGTCCCAGCCAGACAACCACATCCGTGTTGCGGTCCAGGGCGCGCAGGTCGGTTTTGCATGTGGGCAGGGGCGCGGGCGGCGCGGGGTTCACCTTGCGGCGCAGGGCATATTTGATCAGGGCCAGGGCCATGCCGCCCTGGGCCCCGTCCCGGGGCACGGGCTCCAGATTGTGAAAAACGCCGTCCCGATACTGGGGCGAACGCTGCATACGCTCCAGGCGTTCGCCCTGGGACCGGGCTCCGAACGGCGGCGACTGCATATAGGCGTAGCCGCCGAGAACCAGAAGCAGAATGCCGAACACCAGTCCCGCCAGCATGCGCCGCCACCGCCTTTTCATGACTGTTCTTCCCTGTATGCCGCCGTGGAGCGGCTCCCGGTCCCAGAGCAAGCCAACTTTTAAAGTTAAACTGCTCTAAACCGCTCGGGGGAGCCGTCCCGCCGAAAACAATTTCACCGCTCAGATTGTGATCAGTTCATACCGGTCGCTGCCCATGCCCATTTCCTTCATATAGGAAAGCTGACGCAGGCCGCTGCGGGATTCGATGCGCTCCACCATATCGCGCCGCACGTCTTTTGGCAGGGCGTAGATCATGTCCACGGAAGCCGTGTCCACGGCCAGGATGTCCGTGGAGGCCAGGATGCCCAGGTCGGGCAGCGTGACCGGCGCGGCGTTGACGCCTTCGCAGTCGCAGCTCACGGACATGTTGCGCAGCACGTTGATGTAGGCGATGTGCGGGCCGAAATGGCTTGTGACGGCCTTGCCGCCCTCCACCATGCGTTCCATGAAGTTTGGTCCGCCGGACCAGAGTTGGTTGCCCTCGCGGTGCAATTGCGCCTTGCCCACCTTGCCGGAGGCGCAGCCGATGGCGATGTTTTTCAGCGAACCGCCGAAGCCGCCCATGACGTGCCCCTTGAAATGGGTGAGCGCCAGCAGGGAATCATAGTTGAGCAGATGCTTGCCCACGGCCACTTCCTTGAGCCGTCTGCCGCCGGGCACGGGCAGGCTGACGTCGCCCTCGGCGTCCATAATGTCCACGGCGCAGAAGGTCCAGCCGTTGGCCTTCAGGGTTTCCCGGTGCCCTTCCGTGGTCTGGCGCGGGCTTTCGTAAAGTACGTTGCACTCCACAATGGTGCTGTCGGGAATGGAAGCCTGGAGCCGTTGCACCCAGGGGCGGGGCAGAATGTTCGGCCCGTTGGGTTCGCCGGTGTGCAGTTTGAGGGCGACCTTGCCGGTCATACCTTCATTGACCTTGGCGTAGATGTTCAGCAGGCCCTCGGCGCTCAGATCCCTGGTGAAAAAAACCTTGGCCTTGGCCGGAGGCGCGGCCAGAGCCGGGCCGCCCTTCAGGGAAAGGCCCATGGCCAACGCTCCCGCGGTCAGCGTCCCGTTTTTCAGAAAATCGCGTCGTGAAAATTCGTTCATGATGTCCTCCCGAGAGAGCGTCTGCCCTCTGGTTGCTCTCGGATTTGGCCGCTACCGGGCCTGGCCGGAGCGCGCGGCCAGTACCGCGTCCAGCACCTTGCCCGCCTCGACGGCCTCTTTCTTGCCGACTCCGGCGTCAAGCACGGCGATGAAGTCCCGCAGCTGCGCCGGGCTGAGCCCGGTATTCATGGCCGCGCCGAGATGGAAGCGCAGCTGCGCGCCAAGGCCCGGCATGGCGGCCAGGGCCGCGATGGTCGCCAGTTCCCGGCTCTGATGGTCCAGATTGTCGCGGGCAAAAATGTCCGCGAACAGATGTTGCTTGAGAAAGGCGTCAATGGCGGGCGTAAAGAGCTGATAGCCGGAAGGCGCGGGAATGCTTTTCCACCCGGCCAGCTCGGCCCTGACCCTGGCCCCGTAGGCGTCCCGGTCCAGGTTCGCGGGCAGCGGGCTCGGTTCCCGGCCTTCCTCGTCCCGGATGCCCCGTGCCTTGCGCTCGTCCAAGACGGCCATGAAAACGCCGATGCCGTTGAGACTGCGCGGAAAGCCCGTGTAGGCGTACAATTGCACAAGGACTTCCTTGATCTCATTGACGGTCAGACCGGCTTCCAGACCGTCGTGCAGGGCGGGCTTCAGCTTTTCCAAATCGCCGTTGGCGGTAAAGGCCGCGATGGTCACAATGCCCCGTTGCCGGGCGTTCAGAGTCTGGGTTTCGTCCATGGAACGCGCCTCCGTAAGCGTGATGGTCAGCGCCAGCGCGCAACAGACGGCGCGGAACACAAACAGTTTTTTCATACTTTCCTCCCGTTGCCGGAGTTACATCCGTTGGAATCAGCATATCCGCCGGATGGGCAGGCTTAAAGACACAATTTTCGCAAAAAATTGCCTGATCCTGCCTCGAAGGCTGAAGGAGGAGAAAGGGAAATGCGGGGAGGAGAATCGCCCGGCCGGTTCAGTCCGGCCGGGCGGAAAAAGGCGACTTTGCAGCGGGTGTTTTAATGAGGGCTAAGCCTGGCAGCGGCCGTAATTATCCTCAAAGCGGACAATATCGTCTTCACCCAGATAGGAACCGCTCTGAATCTCAATGATCTCCAGAGGCTGCGGCCCGGCATTGGCCAGACGGTGCCTGGCCCCGATGGGGATGTACGTGGACTGATCCGCATGCAGTTCCACAAGCTCATCCCCCACGGTGATCTGCCCCACGCCGCTGACCACCACCCAGTGCTCGGCCCGGTGGTGGTGCAGTTGCAGAGACAGCGACGCGCCGCTCTTGACCATGATCCGCTTGACCTGAAAGCGCTCGCCCAGGGCCAGGGTTTCATACCAGCCCCAGGGTCGGAACACGCGCAGATGGGTGTCCTTTTCCGGGCGGCTGTGTTGGGTAAGCCGGGCCACCAGGCTTTTGACATCCTGCGAGCATTCCTTGCGCGTCACCAGCACGGCGTCGCCGGTTTCCACCACCACCAGATCCCTGACGCCCAGGGCCGCCACCAGACGACTGCTGGAATACAGATAGCTGCCCGACACGTCTTCAGCCAGCACGTCGCCCACCCGCACGTTGGCGTCGGCATCCTTGGCCGCCGCCTCGTATACGGAATTCCATGAGCCGAGATCGCTCCAGCCCGCGTCCAGCGGCACCACGGCCGCCAGCGGCGTTTTCTCCATTACCGCGTAGTCGATGGAATCCGCCGGGCAGGCGGCAAAATCCTTGCCCAGCCAAACGAAATCCCGCTCCTCGCTCCGCTCGCGCCAGGCGGCGGAAGCGCCTTCCAGCATGGCCGGAGCGTAACGCCCCAGTTCGCCCAGAAAGGCCGAGGCCCGGAACAGAAACATGCCGCTGTTCCAGTAATAACCGCCGTCAGCCAGCATGGCCTCGGCCGCGTCGCGGCGGGGTTTTTCCACAAAACGCCGCACCGCGAAGCCCGCCGCCAGCGCGTCCCCGCGCTGGATGTAGCCGTAACCGGTTTCCGGGCCGCCGGGCTCAATGCCGAAGGTCACCAGCCGCCCTTCCGCCGCGCAGGCGGCGGCCCGGGCCACAGCGCGGGCAAACACCCCGGCGTCGCCGATGACGTGGTCCGAGGGCAGCACCAGCAGAAGCATGTCTTCCCCGTCAGGGGCCGCTCCGCCCGCCGCATTCAGGGAAGCCAACGCGGACAGGGCCGCCACGGCAATAGCCGGGGCCGTATTGCGGCCCTCGGGCTCCAACAGCACGCGGCCCGTGGGGTCCAGACCCTGCTCCTGCATCTGGGCGGCGGCCAGAAAACGCTGTTCCTTGTTGCAGATCACCAAAGGCGGCGTCAGTTCAGGCAGGCCGCCGAGCCGCTTCAGAGTGTCGCCGAACAGCGTATGGCCGCCCAGATCCATGAACTGCTTGGGATACAGACGGCGAGAAAGCGGCCAGAGCCGGGTGCCGGTGCCCCCGCATAAAATCACGGGACAGAGTTTCATTATGCCTCCCCCAACAGGAAGAAAATGCGCTTCCCGGCCGGAACCGGAGCGGAAAGAGTCCGCGCGGCCCGGCCGGAATGCGGGAAAGATTTTACCTTGATCAGAAAGGTGCATTCTATCCTGATCAGCGTATTTCGACAATGCGTCCCGAGGGGAGAAAACCGCGCATCGCCTGCTCAGCGCGCCAGACCGTTGCGCCGCAGCCAGGCAGCTGTAATTTCCTGAGCATCCGCCACGCTCTCGCCGTAGACAGCCAGGCCCGGCAGTACAGTGGCTTTGGGGCAGAGCTTTTTGATGTCCTCCACGGCACGGCCCAGGCGGCTGCCTCCGTGGGTGACAAAGGGCGCGATGGTCTTGCCGGAGAAATCCGCGCTTGTCAGAAAGGTCATCACCGGCGGCGCAATGGTGCCCCACCAGTTGGGCGATCCCACAAAAATCACGTCATAGGCCGCCGGGTCCGGCGGGGTGGTTTGCAGCGGCGGCCTGTAGCCCGAGGCCAGTTCCTTTTTGGCCTGTTCCGTGGTGGCGCGGTAGTCCTCGGGATAGGGCGTAACCGTGCGCAGCTCCAGCAGCTCCCCGCCCGCCGCGGCCTGAATCTGCCCGGCGATGGTCCGGGTGTTGCCGGTACGCGAAAAGTAGGCAATCAGATGCCTGCCGCCCTGTGGGGCCGCGGCCCCGGCCTCGCCGGAACCGAGGACAGCGGGCGCGGCCAGCAGGCCCAGCCCGGCGGCGGCCAGCTTGCAGAAACGCCGCCGCGCCGTATTGACGGAACATTCGTGGTGCTTGCTCATACCTGTCTCCTTTGGGATGCCGGAGCATCCCGGAATGCATTTACAGCACCGACATTACAACTGTCCGCCAACGAAATGGATATCCGATCCTCTCCAATCCTTGCCCGATTCTCTCATACCGCCGCCGGAAACAGCCGTTCGTCGCGCAACGGGCTGCCTCTCAGTCCAGTTCGCGGCCCACCCACACCGCCCTCCCGATAATCCGCACCAGATCCGCCAGCTGTTCGCAGGTATCCGCCTCGATCGGGGCATAGTCCGGATTGACGCTGGTCAGGATCAGCTTGCCCGGCATGGCATTGACGATCTTCAGATAGACCATGTCCTCCACGCCCACGGCATAGATCCGTCCGGGCACGGGATCGCTCTGGGACTGGTCGATGAGCACCACATCGTTGTGCAGGATGCGCGGCTGCATGCTGTCGCCGGACACGCGCAGCAGCACCATCTGGGCGGGATTGCCCTTGCGGTGCAGAAAATCCCAGCGGAAGGCATAATGGCGCAGGATTTCGCCGCCGGTTTCAAAGCTGCCCGTGCCCGCCGAAAGCCGCGCCTCCACCATGGGCACCATGACCAGCCGCGCTTCGGGCGTGTCGAGAACATCGCCGTCGGCGTCGCCCTTGCCCGCCAGCAGCCAGTCCAGGGAGCAGCGCAGCGCCTCGGACAGGCGCACGGCAAATTCGCCCTTGGGCAATTGCCCGTTTTCATATTGCTGAATGGTGGTCAGGCTCACGCCCACCTGGGCCGCCAGATCCTGCTTGCGCAGGGCGAGCTGCACGCGGCGCTGACGCAGACGCTCGGCGAAACCGCTATGCAGGCCGCCGGAAGAGAGAGGAGCTGTTTTCATAAGGCTCTCGTTTTTAAGCTAAAGAAGCGCTGGTTAATGACCCAAGGGAGTTAGGGAAAACCTCCTGAGGAAATTAACAATTTTTCCTTTGGAAAAAATCGGAAAAATATATTAGAATAGGCATTGTTCTTAGTGAAGATAAACCGGTTTTATCTGTAACGCAAGGTTTCCCTTGAAATAACCACAATGCCTTTGCCCGGAGGCGACCTGGCGGGCGTGACCCGGCCGGGGATATTTTCACGCGTATCAGATGGAATTATTTTAAAAATTAAAATTTTTCTTTTATATATGAACATTTTTCTTGCAATACAACATAAAAATCTATAATCCATATGGAAACAGTTTCACATACCGGGAAACTTTCATGAGGGAGCATAGCATGTCCGAACTACGCGATGAAATCCAAAACCTGAGCGCTGTGCTGGAACTTTTGCAGACTGAGGCCCGCGCGGGCCAGCGGCCCGTGCTGCGGCTGGCAAGCGACCATTTGCGGCTGCTCGCAAGAACGCTGAAAGAATACGGATGCGGGGAAATCGCCGACCCCGCCGCGCCGCTGCCGCCGTCAAGCGCGCCCCGGCCCGCCGCCGTGACGGAGGCCTGCCATGTACGCCAGTAAGGCCGCATCCCGTCCGGGCCGTCCACCTCTGGCGCGGGGGCGCGATTCCTGGGGCCATGCCCTGCGCCTCTCCCAGGAGGAACGGGAATGGGAGGAAATTCTGCTCCATCTGCCGAACAACGTGCGCCAGCTCTGGGACGCCCTGCGCGATACGCGCCAGCTCTGGCGCGTGCTGCATGCCTACGGCGGCCAGGACCTGCGCGTGCCCCGGCAGGAGCCGAAGCGCGACAGTCCTCTGCGCCGCCGCCTGGGCCTGCGTTGCCTGCGCAAGCTTATGGCCGCTTTCGGAGGGACGCGGGTCTATGTGCCGCGCTGCAATGCCCTGCTGGGCAAGCTGCGCCAGCGGGAGATCATTGAGGGCTTCAGCCGCCATACGGGCCACGGCCTGAGCAGCACGGCCGCCGTGGCGGCCCTGGCCCAGCGCCACGACATGTCCGACCGGCGCATCTGGCAGATCCTCAAAAAGGAAGCCTCGGCCCCGGCCAAGGCCCGTGTGCTTTACCGCTTGGGCGATTCCGCGGCCCTGGCCGGAACCGGCGACGACGCGAAAAATGAGGACAACAGCATGTAATCATTGTCGATCTCAGGAAAAACCAACCTTAAAAAAATTTTAAGCCCGCGATTTCGCGGGCTTTTTTTTTGATTTCCGGGGAAGTCGGCCCCCCTGAAACCAGCTGCCCCTCGCCGTGCAAGGCTTTGGCCTTACTGAAACCTTTCACTCTTACGCGCGCCGGACTTTTTGGCATGTTCTCCTCACGGCCGCCGGAATTCACGGCGGCAACCCAAATTCCGCCAAGGAGCGCACCATGTCCGACGCCTTTCAACTGGCCCATGCCTTCACCGCCCGCTGGGAGGGCGGCCTGTCCGATCACCCGTCCGATCCGGGCGGCATTACCAACCACGGCGTCTCCCTGCGCTGGGTACAGGATCTGGCCCGGCAGGCCCGTGAAGAGTGCCGCCGTCTGCTCCGCTCCTGCGACGGCTGCCGGGAACGCGCCACGACCCGGTGCGGCTGGCACAGCCTGGACCTGGACACGGACGGCGACGTGGATGCCGACGACATCCGGGCCTGCACCAAAGCCCAGGCCGCCGCGCTGTTCAGAACCCATTTCTGGGACAAACTGTCCTGCAAGGCCCTGCCCCTGCCGCTGGCCGTGGCCCTTTACGACGGCGCGGTGAATATGGGGCCGGCGCGCGCCGTGCGCCAGCTTCAGCAGGCCATGAACACCACGGGCGAAGCCCAGCTTGACCACTACAGCCCCATTGCCGAGGACGGGATCATGGGCCCGCGCACCCGTGAGCTGGCCGAAGCCCTGGCCGGGGCTCACCTGGACTTTTACGCGGCACGGCTGAGCCTGCGCCTGCGCGAGACCTTCTACCGCGACCTGGCGGCCCGGCGGCCTTCCATGAAGGCCTTTCTGCCCGGCTGGCGCAACCGCGCGCGGGCCCTGGCGCAGTACCTGGCGGAACTGGAACGGGGGGCCGCCTGATGTGGGCTCTTCTGGGAAAACTGCTGGGCGGCGTCATCGGCGGCGCGGGCAGAATTCTGCCGGACCGCGACCGCCAGAACGAAGCTCAGAGCCGGATCAACGAAGCGGAAGTGGGCGGCGCGCCTTCCAGCCGCCTGCGGCTCTGGCGATCCTTTCTGGGCTGGATTCTGACCCTGCTCTTTGCCTGGGAAGTGGCGGGACGGCTGATCGTGATCCCCCTGCTCTTTCCGGACTGGGGCCGAAGCCTGCCGCCCTCGGCGCTGGATCAGATCATGGCCTTGCTGCTGGGCATGCTGGGTTTGGGCTGTTAGAGCATTTTGCGCTTGAAAGTATCGCTTAACGGCGAAGTAAATTCGCCTTGCGATAATTTCGCGGTGCGGATTTTCCGTGAAAATCCGCACAGAGCGTTGAGATATTTTCAATATCAAAACGCTCCAATGAAGCACTGAGTAATGGTCTTTTGCCCTTCGTCCGCAGTTCGTCGCCCCCGGCAAAGAACAAAAATCTTCATTACCCGGTGCTTCACCAACACATTGGAGTTTTCATGCTTACCGACATCTTCACCTCTCCCGGCGCGTCACTGCTGATCCTCATCGTCCAGGGCCTGTTCGCCTGGGCGCTCTGGAGCCTGCGCCGGGCCTTTGTGCGCAACGACGACTATCTGCTCCATCTCCAGCGCGAGTCCCGGCGCGAATCGGCCACGGCCCGTCGCCTGAGCGCCCTGGAGGAACATTTGCGGCAGATGCCCGCAGGCGATGACCTGGCCGGTCTGCACGAAGAACTGGCGGCCCTGCGCGGGGAAATCCAGGCCCTCAACGCGCGCATTTCCGGCCTGGACCGCCTGTTGGAACGCCTGGAACACGGCCTGGACCGCCAGGAAGACCGCCTCCGTCTGCTGCCCGGCCCACACTGCTCCGTAGGCACGCCGCTGAGCGGGAGCGCGCGCTGATGGCTGCCAACGCCGCCGGATCCGCGCGTGCCGGGACGTCCCTGCCGAACACCTTGCCTAAGACCCTTCTGGACAGTCTGGAAAAACGCCTGGATTTGCTCAGCCGCACCCTGAATGAAGCTGAAATCGCGGACAAGAGCATTGATATCGTCAGGGAAATCAAGGAATTGCACGCAATTTTGCGTTCACTCCGGGAACTGGCGGCCCCGGCCGAACAGAGCGCCCGGCGTCTGGTGGTGGTCTGGGGCGGTTCCGCCGGACAGAGTGGACGGGGCGCTTCCGCCGCCGGACCGGGCACGTTGTCCACGGCCCGCAAAGCCGCCGCGAAACCCGTAAACCTCACGAACGAGTAAGGCCATGCCCTGCGTGATCCCCTATTGCCCACGCCCGCTGCAATGGCGCTTTCACGAAGAACGCACGCGCTTCTGCGTGCTGCTCTGCCACCGCCGCTTCGGCAAAACCGTGGCCGCCGTCAACGACCTGATCCGCGAGGCCCTGCGCCGGGGACGCGAGGACTGGCGGGCCGCCTATGCCGCGCCCTTCCTGGGCCAGGCCAAGGCCGTGGCCTGGGATTACTGCAAACATTTCGCCGGAGCCGTGCCGGGCACGCGTTTTCTGGAAAGCGAGCTGACCTGCATCCTGCCCCACGGCGCGCGCATCCGCCTGCTGGGCACGGACAACGCCGAAGCCCTGCGCGGGCTCTACCTGGACGATCTGGTGCTGGATGAACCGGCGGACATGCCGCGCCGGGTCTGGAGCCAGGTGCTGCGGCCCATGCTGGCCGATCGCCGGGGCCGGGCGCTGTTCTGCGGCACGCCGCACGGCACGGACAATCTGCTCTACGACGTCTGGCAGCAGGCCGGGGCCGATAGTGACGGGCAATGGTCGCGCTTCTGCTTCCCGGCCTCACAGACCGGCTACCTGCCGGAAACGGAACTGGCCGCCGCCCACCGCAGCATGGACGAAGCCGAGTACCGGCAGGAATTTGAATGTTCTTTCGCGGCGGCCGTGCGCGGGGCTTACTATGCCGCCCTGCTGGACCAGGCCGAACGCGAGGGGCGCGTCACGCCGCTTTCCCCGGCGCCGGATCTGCCGGTGCACACGGCCTGGGACCTGGGCATGGACGACGCCACGGCCATCTGGTTCTTCCAGGTAGAGCCCTCAGGCCAGTGGCGCATGCTGGACTATTACGAGGCCAGCGGCGAGGGCCTGGCCCATTACGCCCATGTGCTGCGGCAAAAGGCCCTGCCGCCCGGCCAGGGCGAGAACGGCTTGGGGCGCGGCTTCTGCTACGGCCGGCATCTGGCCCCGCGCGATATCCGCGTGCGCGAGCTGGGCACGGGCCAAAGCCGCCTGGAAAGCGCGGGCCGCCTGGGAATTTGTTTCAGCGTGGCCCCGGCGCTCTCCCTGGCCGACGGCATCGACGCCACGCGCCGCATGCTGCCCCGGCTCTGGTTCGACGCCGCGCACTGCGCCCGGGGAGTCAAGGCCCTGCGCTCCTACCGGCGGCTCTGGAGGCCGCGCCTGGAGGTTCCGGCCTCCGGACCCCTGCACGACTGGGCCAGCCACGCGGCCGACGCGCTGCGCTACGCGGTCACGGGCTTCCGTCCGGTTCCGGATACGCGCAACGCCTCACGCCGCGCACGCACGGAATACAACTTTTTCAAGGAACCGGCGGGAGGAGGCCGCTGATGATTCCGCGCCGCCCACACGGCGCGTCACTGTCAAAAACATGCAACCAGCCAAGGAGCCTTCCATGTCTCAGAATAACGAATGCGGCTGCGGCCATCCCCAGCTCACCATGCTGCCCGTGCACGGTTTCGGCCTTGCCGTGGACGCCAGCGGCCTTGTGCCCGCGCCCGTCCCGACGCCCACCGGCCGCGAGCGCGTGGATCACGACATGCACATCTATGTCAACGGCAACCTTGCCGAATCCGGCGACGGCCTGAGCCCGGAAACAGCGGTGAAGAGCTATGAGGACGCCATTCTGGCCCTGTCGCGATATGACGGCTGTAATATGCGCGTTGCGACGATCCATTTCGCGGACCTGGATGATCCAGAGGCCGCATATCCGGACATAAATATCTACATTCATAGCTATGCCACATTCCTAGCCTTAGGCATTATGGGCATCTCCCACGAAACGACAATTCTCGGCAGAATATACAATGCCGAGGGAACCCGTTTGACACTTAAAAATGTATGCATTCCCTATGTCGTCTCAGTCGGTTGGCTGTGCATCAACGGCAAACTGGGGTTCAAGCCAGGCCAATCCGGAGAATCTCCGCTTCAGGCCAACTGGGGCGGCCACATTCGTTTTTTGGAGGGCGCTGAACTGTTTCTGAATCCGGGGAAGTATCAGGCGGTGATTGACAGCACAAACGGCCATATTCTTATTCATGGGCCCACGAAATTCCATACTCTCGGGGCCGTAACCACCGAGTACGGTTTTGTACGCGCCCGCGGCAGCGCCAGTATGTGGATTGCGGCGTCCGTGGATTTCTCGGGCTGTTCGACGATCACGGGGCGGAAGTACAATATTGTTCAGCAGGCCTGCCTGATCAGCGGGGGGGCGGTGTTACCGGGCTCCCTGCCCGGCGTGACCGCGAATAACGGCCTGTACCTCTGACACCTTTCACGGCGGGGATGAAAATTTTTCCGTCCCCGCCGAGGAGAGGGGCGAACTGCGCGCCGCGCGCGCAAAATACGGCTTCTTAGAAAGGAACGCGCTGATGGAACTGATCTACCGGCAATGCCTGGACAAGCGCGGCCGCGCGGCCCTTTTTCGACAGATGGAGGCCGAGGGCCTGCTGCCGTTCGCCATGAGCTCCCGGGCAAAGCCCGGCCTGGCGGACTGGCTGGCCCTGACCGCTTGCCGCGACGGCATGGTGCTGCTGTGCTGCGAGGACGAGACAGGACAAATCCTGGGCTGCGGGCTGTTCACCCGCCAGCCCTACCGCGTCTGGCATTTTGATTTCACGGCCTTCCGGGCGGGCTTTTCCGTGGCCGCGCAACAGGCGCGCGGCGGTTTCGCCTGGCTGTTCAAGCATCAGGACTGCACGTCCATCATGGGCGTCTGTCCGGCCCCCAACCGCCACGCATGGCGGCTGGCCTCCGCCTGCGGCTTCCGCGTTCTGGCCCGCCTGCCCAAGGCCTGCTGGCACGCCCGCAAAGGCCGCTATGTGGACGGCGTGCTGGTGCTCTGCACCAGCGCGGATTAACTTTGAGATTTTACAATCCCAAAGTTTTGAGGACGCCCGCTCCGGCAGTTAACAGCACAAGTAAATCGCGCTTATGTCTTCGCGGCGGGCGGCTGCTTCCGCAGCCTCCAGAGCAATTTCACTTTGAAATTGCTCTTAAAAAGATCTGAACATGGTCACACAACGACATCCGGAGGTCATCATGGGATTTGGAGGAGGCGGTACGCCCAGCATTCCCGAGCCCACGCCCGCGCCCAAGCAGGAGGTGCAGAAACCCGTCACCGAAGCGGCCACGGCGGCCCGTCAGAATCAGAGGGACAAGGCGGCCAAGGCCGCGGGCATCGGCGGGTCCATCTACACCAGCCCCCTGAACCGCGCGGACAGCACGACGCGCAAAACCCTGCTGGGGCAGTAAGCCATGAGCGCATCTCCCTCCGGGCACGAAGCCGCGCCCGCAGACGCGCAACGCGGAACCGACGTGCGCGAACCGGCCCGCCGCCACCGCGCGCTGCTGCGCCGACGCGCTCCCTGGGACACGGCATGGCAGAGTCTGGCCGACCACTTTCTGCCCACGCGCTGCCGTCTGCGCCCGGCGGACAATGACGGCGGGCAGACGGAAGAAGGCCCCATGCTCAACAGCCGCCTGGTGGACGCCACGGGCATCCTGGCCATGCGCGTGCTGGCCGCCGGTCTCCAGGGCGGCCTGACCAGCCCGGCACGCCCATGGTTCCGCCTCTCCCTGGACGACGCGGACCTGGCCAAAAGCCGCGCCGGCCAGGCCTGGCTGGACGAGGTGGCGGCGCGCATGCGCGTGGTCTTCCAGCGTTCCAATTTCTACAACGCCATGCATACCCTCTATGCGGAACTGGGCACCTTCGGCACGGCCTTTGCCTTCGAGCTGGCTGATCCGCGCTGGGGCTTCCGCTTCGTGCCGCTCTGCGCCGGGGAATACGCGCTGGACTGCAACGCCCGCCGCCGGGTGGACACGGTCTTCCGCCGCGCGTCCATGAGCCTGCGCCAGATCGAGGAAGCCTTCGGAACCGCGTCCCTGCCCGACAGCCTGCGCGAGACGGCCCGCCGCAATCCCGAAGAGCGGCGCACGGTGATCCAGGCGGTTTTTCCCCGTTCCGGCCGCGCGCCCGGGCATATGGACGCGCTCCGGATGCCCGTGGCTTCGGTGCACTGGCTGGAAGGCCGCGACGGCGGCGAGCATCTCCTGCGGGAATCCGGCTTCACGGCTTTTCCCGGCTTCGGGCCGCGCTGGGAGACGGCCGGGGGCGATGTTTACGGCCGCTCCCCGGCCATGGACGCCCTGCCCGACTGCCGCATGCTGCAACAGATGGGCATCACCACGCTCAAAGCCATTCACAAGGCCGTGGACCCGCCCATGAGCGTCTCCGCAGGACTCAGGGCCGTGGGCCTGGATCTCACGCCCGGCGGCATCAACTACGTGGACAGCCTGCCCGGCCAGAGCCCTCTGGCGGCCACGCCCCTGCTCCAGGTCCGGCCTGATCTGGCCACGGCCCGCAAGGCCATGGAGGCCGTGCAGAACCAGATCCGCGCCGGTTTGTACAACGATCTCTTCAAATTGATCCTGGAAGGCCGCGCCCAGGTCACGGCCAGTGAAATCGCGGCCCGTGAGGAGGAAAAGCTGGTGCTCATCGGGCCGGTGCTGGAACGCCTGCACGACGAGCTCTTCATTCCGCTCATCGACCGTACCTTCGAACTCATGCGCGGCCTGGACATGTTGCCGCCCTGCCCGCCCGAACTGGCGGGCCGCCGCCTGAAGGTGGAATTCGTCTCCCTGCTGGCCCAGGCCCAGAAACTGGTGGGCGTGAGCGCGGCGGACCAGTACCTGGCCCTGACCCTCAGGGCCTCCACGGCCTGGCCCGAAGCCCTGGACAGCCTCAACGTGGATAATCTGCTGGACAATTACGCCGAAAGTCTGGGCCTGCCCGTGAGCCTGACCCGGCCGCCCGAGGAGCGGCAGAGCCTCAGGGACGCCCGCGCCCGGGCCGTTCAGGGCGAGACCCTGGGCAAACAGCTTGGGGACGCGGCGGGCCTGCTCAAAACCCTGGCCCAGAGCCCGTTGGCCCAGGCGCGGACAGACGGCGGCGACGGCAGCGTGCTGGACGGCCTGCTCAGCCTGCTGCGCCGGGTGACGGCGGGCGGTCCGGCAACAGGCGGCACGCCGACGCCGTCCGCGCCCACGGAGGAACTTCGCTGATGGACGTCTTTGCTCCCTATGAACAGGCCCCGCAACGCGAGGCCCGGTCCCAACGCCAAGGGGCGCTGCTGGACCGGCGGCTGCGAGCCGCCGTGGACACGCTCATGGACGGACCGGATGGCCGCTGCCTGCTGCGCTGGCTGATCCAGGTCTGCCAGTGCTTCCAGGCCCTGGTCCCGTCCGGGGACGGCGACAGCCCGGAGGTCCACAGGCTTGTCTTCGCCGAAGGCCGCCGCTTTGTGGGCATGCGCCTGCTGCGGCTGTTGCAGGAGGCCGATCCCGGCCACCTGCCCCGACTTCTGCAAACCAAGGAGGACGATCATGGCATCTGAAACCGACATTCCTTTGCCCGGCTTTCTTCCGGATGAACCCACTCCCGGGCCGTCCGGGGTCGGTGCGACGGCCCCGGAGCCGGAGGAACCTTCCGGCGGGCCGGGCGCTGCGGCCTCTCCGGCGTCCTCCGAGCCGGAAGCCGCGTTCAGCGAACGCCTCATGGCCCGGCTGCGCGAGCATGAAAGCGCACAGCGCACGCGCTGGCAGAGCCAGGTTGAGCAGTGGCGGCAGGATGTGGCCGGAGATTCCGAACTGGGCGGCGACAATCTGACCGCCTCCGTGGCCCGTGCCCAGCTGGCCCTGGACCGTTTCGACCAGGACAAGAGCATCGGCCGCCTGCTGGAGCAATCCGGCTACGGCAATCACCCGGCGGTGATCCGCTTTTTCAACCGCATGGCCGATGCGCTCATGGAGGATACTCCTGCTTTGGGCCAGCCGGGGGGCGATATGGCCCCGCTAGAAGAGCGCATGTACGCGGGCTGGAGCTCCAGAGGCTGATCTTTGTGACGTCGGCTGCGTTAAGCGGCGCGGCCGCCTCGGTCGAGTAGGCGGCTACACTCCCTTCGGCGGCCCGTTTGCGTGCCTTGCCGGCGGACAAAAATATCAGCCTCTGGAACAACCGTTCAGAAAAACTGACAGGCGCACCCTACAACACACATTTTCATACCAGGGAAGCGCTGATTGATGAAGATTTTTGTTCTCTGCCAAGGACGGCGAACTCCGGGCGGAGGGAGCATATTCAAACCCGACCGTCGCACGGAGTGAGGCGGACGCGGGCAGAGGACAAAAAGACCATTACGCAGCACTTCCCGAACGAGGATAGCTATGTCCAACTCTCTGGGTTTCGTGGTTTCTCTGGCTGAAATGGAGCAGTTCTATCGCGGCGGCAAGGCCGGACAGATCATCGAACTGATGAACAAGACCAACGACATCATGGACGACGTGCTCTGGATGGAGTCCAACCAGTCCGACGGCCATCTGACCCGCATCCGCACGGGCCTGCCCGAAGTCTACTGGCGGCGGCTCTATCAAGGCACGCCGCCCTCCAAGTCGCAATGGAGCCAGGTCAAGGAAGGCTGCGGCATTCTGGAGGCCATTATGGAGCTGGACGTGGAGGAACTGCGCCTCTACGGCAGCCGGGACAAATCCTTCCGCATGAGCGAGGGGGTGGCCTTTGCCGAGGCCATGCGCCAGAAGGTGGCCGCCACCCTCTTTTACGGCGACAGCAATCTCAATCCCGACGAGTTCAACGGCCTGGCCATGCGCTACCCGGCCCGCGACGCCAACAACGTGCTGGACGCGGGCGGCCGCGACGAGGCGGGCTGCACTTCGCTCTGGCTGATTTCCTGGGGGGCCCAGGCCGTGCACGGCATCTACCCCAAAGGCAGCAGCGGCGGTCTCTCCCATGAGGATCTCCGGACCTACATGGCTCAGGACCCGGACGGCCGCAAATACCAGGTGGTGGGCGACAAGTACAACTGGCGCTGCGGCCTGGCCGTGCGCGACTGGCGCGGCGTGGTGCGCGTGGCCAACCTGCCGGTCAAGGATCTGGGCAAGCGCAAAGGCCAGAGCGGCTTCATTGATTTGCAGAAGCTGACCATCGAAGCCAAGAACCGCATGCCCCAGCATCTGCGCCAGAAGGCCGTCTGGTACGCCAACGCCGACGTGCTCACGGCCCTGGAACTTCAGAGTTCCGACGCGGGCAACGTGCAGTTGCAGTACGGCGAATTTTTCGACGCCAAGGCCGTGCCCGTGCTGCACGGACGCCCCGTGCGCCAATGCGACGCCGTGCTTTCCGGCGAAAGCGCTGTGTAAGACAGTTGCCCCGGACCATTCCTCCACACGAACACAAGGAGCTTTCATGGCCATCATCGACCGCAATGCCGTCTTTTTCGAAGGCCCGCTGACCGCCGACGCCCGAGGCCCGGCGGTGGCCCTCACCGCCCTGAAGATTCCGGGCCGCATGGAACCCATGCCCCTGCGCGTGTCCATCACTGAAGCCTTTTCATCCGAAGAGGTGCAGAGCCTGGCCTTCAGCCTGGAAGAGGCCGACGCGACGGACGCGCCCGACGCGGTGGGCGATTCCTGGTCCGCCGTGCCCGGCGCGGCCTGGACCGTCGCAGGCGCGCAGCTTGCCCTCGGCGCCCGTCTGGGGCCTCGCTTTCTGCCCCAGGGCGTGCGCAAGCCCTGGCTGCGCCTCAATTTTACGCTTACGCCGCAAAGCGGCAAAAGCGTGAGCGCGGGCAGGCTTTTCGCGGCCCTGCTGCGGGAGGAGGATATGCCGTATGAACCGGCCCTGCAGGTAAAATAAGGCGGCGTTCCGTTCTTTAGAGCAGATTTCCTTTGAAACGCTACACAGTTCAAAGGGTTCATTCCGGCAAAAAACGCGGCGCTGCTGGCGATCCCCGTATGGCTCCGTTGTCGCCAACGGGGACAGCCCTTCGGGCTGCCTTCGGTCGCTTTTCCGGAATCCACGCCGCGTTGCTCTCGATGCCTGTACGCCCTTTGGGCTACAGGCACGACCCTACGGGCCGCCCGTCGGGTCGGTCTTCGCGGCGCGCCTCACCGTGTTCGGCGTTAGAGCATTTTGCGCTTAAAATTATCGCTTAACGGCGAAGTAAATTCGCCTTGCGATAATTTCACGGTGCGGATTTTCCGTGAAAATCCGCACAGCACGTTAAGATATTTTCAATATCAAAACGCTCTAGGGTCTGTTAACACTATAGAATTTTTGTTCGCCTGCAAGGAAGATAAACCTGCTTTGAGGGAGTGTACTCTTCTGGTACTCGACCGAAAAAGCAGGTGAAATCTGACGCGGCAGGAGGGCAAAAAGGCATAGCGTTAACAGGCCCTAGCCCGCTGCCCGCGTCAAACAGCGCGGCCCGCCCCGGTCGTGTAGACGGCTACACTCCGCTGCGGCGGGCCGCTTGTTTTCCTTGCCGACGAACAAAACTCCTGTCCCGCCGATCCGCTTCGCCCGGTCATAATCGGCCTGCGCCGCCCTCCGGGGCGGAAGCACCATACCCCAAAGGATGCCCATGACCATCAGTCAAATCTCCATCTGGAACCGCGCCCTGGGCTTTCTGGGCACGCGCACCGTGGCGTCGGAGCGTGAAAACACGCCCGAGGCCCTGCAATGCCGCCTGTACTGGGATTCCGCCCGGCGGCAAACGCTGCGTGACTTTCCCTGGAATTTTGCCCAGCGCCGGTCCTGGCTGGCGCGCCTGCCCCTGCCCGAGGGTTTCGAGCGCGAGTTCCGCTTCGCCTACGCCCTGCCGGACAACTGCCTCAGGGTCCATGAAGTGCGCCACGAGGGCATTGCGCCCCGCCCCTTCAGTCTGGCCCAGAATACGGACGGCACGGCCTCCCTTCTGGTGACCGACGCCGCCCGCGCCCTGCTGCTCTACACCGAGGACGTGCAAAACAGCCGCCTGTTCGACGATCTTTTCGCCCACATGCTGGCCCGCAAGCTGGCGGCCCTCATTGCCGTGCCCCTGCTCAAGAATAACAGCCAAAAGGTGGGCGAACTGGAAAAACTCTATGCCGAGAGCCTGCCCCAGGCCCGCCAGGCAGCGGCCTCGGAGCGACGCGAACGCACGGCGGCCGACGCCTGGCTGGAGGCGCGGCAACGTCTCTGACCTTAGAGTATTTGCCACGTGGAGTAGTTGACGCATTCCATGCGTGAACTGCTCTGGGGGCGGTTTCTAGAGCAGATTCGCTTTAAAATTGTGCCAATTTCAAAGCTGACGCTGCCCTCAGCCTATCGTTGCTGTCGTCATCCATAAGCCGCCCAGCGGTTCTCTTTATCCGTACGGCTCACAAGTTCGCCTACGGCTAAAGCAAGGCGAGCCCTGGGCGAAGGAAGTATATTCAAACCCGACCTTCGCACGGGGCGATCCTGACGCAGGCAAAGGGCAAAAGGACAATTTAGAAATGCGCCCCTAAAGGAGCTAGTTATGACCATGCCCTACAGCGCAAGCCGCGCGCTTTTTGAAGGCAACGGCGCGGCCACGCAATTTCCCTTTTCCTTCCGGGTCTGGGACGAATCCCAACTGGTGGTCAGCCTGACCTCGCCCCAGGGCAAAACCAGCCGGGCCACGGGCTGGACCGCCGCGCTGACCGACACCGGCGGCACGCTCAGTTATCTGCACGAGGGTACGCCGCTGCCCGTGGGCTGGAAGCTGGCCATCGTGCGCAACATGCCCTTCAGCCAGGATATCGATCTGGTCAGCGGCGCGCGCTTTGACCCCCAAGTCATGGAGGATGGCCTGGATCAGGCCGCCGCCGAGCGCCAGCAGCTGTTGGAACAGCTCTCCCGCGCGGTGATCATGCCGCCCACCGGCGAGCAGAGCCCGGAAGAGGTGGTGGCAGACATCAAGGCCGCCCGCGACGCGGCGGGAGCCTCCGCCGGGGCTGCGGGCGACAGTGCCGCGCGGGCGGCCCAAAGTGCGGCAAATGCCGCTGCCGACGCCAACCGCTCGGCGGCCGAAGCCGCCGAGGCCGAATACTGGGCCGGGCGCGCCGAGGACGCCAGCAACAACGGCCCGGCCACGCCCGGGCACATCGGCGGCGTCAAACCCCGTCACGGCCTGTCTGTCATGGAGGACGGCACCCTGGACCTCAATACGGGCGACGGCCTGGAAATCGACGCGGCAAAAAATGCCCCGCTCGTCAACGCGTCCGGCATCCGGCACGGCATCCTGGCCGTGGCGCACGGAGGCACCGGGGCCGACACGGCCCAGGGAGCGCGGGACAACCTGGGCCTCAACGCCTGGCAGAAAGGCATGGAGAACACCAATCCCCAGCGCCTGCGCAACGTCATCCTTGCCGGTCGGGAAAAGGACGGCTATCCGGCCTACCTCGTGGGCCAGGAATTCATTGACATGCAGCACGAGGACGGCGTGTACATCAGCAAGCGCGGCACGGTCAGCGCCGGCGGGGAATACAGCACCTCATACCGGGCCACCAAGCCCCTGCGCAATCAGCTTGTCTACCAGTCCACAGGCTGGCTGACGCCCAACACCGTGACCAGCGGACAGTGGGAATACGCCTTTGCCGACCGGGCGCACGTGCTCACGGGCCTCTATCTCCAGAATTTCGACAACTCGCCGCAGTATTTTCCCCGGAAATGGCAGCTTCAGGGCTGGAATGAAAGCAGCGGTCTCTGGGAGGACATCTACCGCCGCGACAATGATCAGGCCCTGCGCGGCAGCCCGGACAATCTCAAGGACAACGGGCGGATGTACTGGTTCACGGAAAATGCCACGGCCTACCGGCGCGTGCGCATCAATATCGAAAGCAACCACGGCGGCGCGTACTCGCAGCTTTCCGTCATCCGCCTGTACGAGGCGGTCATTCCCGGCCTGCACAAATACGACCTGGCCCTGTACGCCACGCCCGAAACGCCCTTTGCGGCCTCCGTGGCCTGCGGCCTGAGCGCGGACGGCACGGCCCGCACCCTGGATCATCCGGTGAAGGTCACGGAGCACGTCGTTTTTGACGGGCGCAAGCTGGCGGAAATGAGCCGCAACTACATCTACGTCGTCCCGGCCGATGCAGGCACCGGCCGACTTCCGGACAATCTGGACGCGGACAGGGCCGTGCCCCTGCCCGGCAATGCGGCCTTTCTGTACGCGGACACCCGCAAACTGCACTACGGCACGCGCGGCGACATTGAAAAAGAGTGTTTCGCCCTGCTGCAATCCCGGCACACCGTGGCCTACGATCCGGTGCCCAACGGCATGTTCGAGATGAACCAGGGGGCCTGGAACCATCCGCTGTACTTCCAGAACATGCGGGTGGACCCCACGGAAAAGCCACGGGGCGCGGCCTCCAGCTACAGGTTTGCGGGCGGCGACAGCTTTATCGGCCCCAATGCCGACCTGACGGCATCCCTGCTCGGCAAAAACGCCCATCCCTACAGCAACGAATGCACCGTGGAGCTGGATTTCAAGTGGAACGGCCCGGCCCCGGAAACGACCGACGATTATTTTATCCTCTATGATAACGGATACTATACAAGCCGGGGCTGGACGCTGGCCTATCACAACCGCAAAAAATGCCTAGCCCTGCATTGGGGCAGCAAAACCGTCACCAGCTGGTGCTACCATGTGCCGTTCAATGCCGTTGACGGCACATGGCATACGGTTTCCGTGAGCCAACGCGATTCCAGCCTGTTCATCCATGTGGACGGCGTTTGCCTCGGCGCGTTCAACAACGTCTCCCTGTGCAATCCCAATTACCGCTATTGGTTTCTGGGCCGCTGGATACACTCGGGCAGCCACCAATGGTACGGGCATCTCAATAATCTGCGCGTCACCCTGGGCACGGCCCTGTACCAGGGGCGGGATTATGCCGTGCCCCCGGTTTTCAACCGTGGCCCGATTCCCGACAAAACCCTGTGGTACGACGCTGCGGAGGGCGTGGTCAAGGAATGGCAAGCGGATACGGGCGCGTGGCTGAAAACGCCCATGCTGCCCGTGGGACATGTGGATACCGGGCGAAAAGAGCACCTCATGACCGACCAGCCCAGGGGCACCTGGCTCAACCAGCCGACCAAATATGTGCTGCCCGAAGGTTACGGGTCTGACGGTGCATACGCAGGCAACACCACAGCCGCCAGCCTGTTCAATTTCGGTGACGGCGGGGCCAATGTCTATGGTTCGCCCAACAACGCCACAACCGAACATTTTATCCATATCGCGCTGGAACGCCCCATGGCTTTTGAGCGCCTGATGCTCACGCCCGGCGTGGGCACGTTTTCGTGGAACGCCTTCCCCTGTAAATTCAGGCTGTCCGGCGGCAATGAGGACGGGCAGCCCTGGGTGATGTTGATAGACCGCACGGCTTTTGCGGATGACGGGGGCATGATGTTTGAGGGCGTCAGCCCCAACGGCTCCAGCCCCAACCTGCGGGCATACAAGTCCTTCAGCTACGATAATCCCACGGCATTCAGCATGTACAGGTTGGATTTCCCGGCCAAAAACGACGTCCCCTTGTACAGGGATTACGGCCACACGGCCACAGCCGCCCTGTTCACCTTCCGTGACGCCAGGCCCGAAGTGCTGGGCATCTCCAGCTATGCCGCGGGCGAGGTGTGGAGCATCGGCCCCATTCCGCTGGGAGTGGGCACGGAGGCCGAAATCCCGGTGCCCTTCGGCAATCTGCCCTTTTCCGTGGACGGCTGTGTGGAGGAAGAGCAGGACTACCAGGTCAGAAAGCGCAGGCTGGGCGAGTTGTCCGGCTGGTACAGCAGCGGGTATTGCGTCACCGGTGAAGTTGTGTACCAGAAAAGCGACGCCGTGGTGCTGGTCACGGGAAACCACGCCATCAGCCACTACAACGGCGCGTCCTGGAACTCGCCGTCCGTGAATACGCAAAGCAACAAGGCCAACTACTATCTCAGCCTGCGACGGAGGGGCGTGTAATGCAAATTCTTACCTGGCTGACGCCCGAGAATGAAGTGTACTGCGCCGCGATGCCGCGCGGGGCCGGAGACACGGCCATCGCCGACAGACCGGCGGACATGCCGCAGGGCCGCTACAACCGGGAAAGCGGGCAGTGGGAACGGGTCTACGAGGAGCCCGGACCGGAAGACATCAGCCTGGGCGAAGCCGAGCGGCTTTACGCCTGGGCCGAAGCCCAGGGCGAGGGCATGGCGGGCATCATTCTCAAGGCTTTGGGGCTGTAAGAGGTCGCTATGCGCGTAGTCCCGCAAAACCTTGCCGTCGGAGCCACTTTGAGATGGGGGAAAGATGCGTAATCAAAAACCCAGCCAGCCAAAACCCTTGGCCATGATGGCGGCCAACGCGACCCAGCCGCCGATCTGCCACTTGAGCAGGCGCATTTCCGATTCCTTGATCTGGGCCTGCAAGCGCAGATCGACTTCTCTAATTTCCTTGCGCACCACTTCAATTTCTTTTTGCAGGCGCAACTCCGTCTCGCGCAGTTCCGCCTTGACGGCAAAAACGTCTCCCTTGGTGGCGAGGTCTTTCTTCTGTTCTTCATTGAGCTGCTCAAGGGCTCCAATGATGATCAGGGCGGCTTCCTCACCCACGGCCTTTTCCAGCTTCTTTCCGGTGTCAAACAGCAGCATACGGCCTCCGATGTTCCAGATATAGCTGTAATATCAAATGTTGCCAACAGGAGAGTTTCATGCCTCGCAACTATACCAGCAGCAGCAAACAGTAAGAAACAGAACATGCGCATAGCCCTGCAAAACTTCACCGGCGGCGAGGTGGCCCCCACCCTTTCCGCCCGCTATGATCTGTCCCGCTACCACAATTGCGTGGCCTGCATGGAAAACATGCTGCCCGGCCTGCACGGCGACGTGAGCCGCCGCCCCGGCACCCGCTTTCTGGCGGATCTGGGCGGCTATGCGGTGCTGATCCCGTTCAGTTTCAGCGCCGAGGCCGGACAGAATTTCGCGCTTGTTTTCGGCGAAAAAAGCCTGCGCATCGCCGACGCCGACGGCCTTGTGGGCAGTCAGCCGCCCATTGCCGCGCCATACGCGGCCGAAGACCTCCTGGAGCTCTCCCACGCCCAGGCGGGCGACGTGATTTACCTGGCCCACCGCCGCTACCCCCTGCACAAGGTGGTGCGCCGGGACGCCGCCGACAGCGAAACCGGCGGCTATGCCTGGAGCCTGGAGGAAGTGGTCCTGAACACGTCCCTGCCCGCCCCGGCCGCGCCCTCGGTGGCCTTTTCCGGCAGCGGCGGCTCCTACGCCCTGCGCTACAAGGTGGCCGCCGTGGACGACAAGGGCCGCCAGTCCCTGCCTTCGGCCGCCGGCGAGGGCGCTGGCGCGCGCCACCCCTCGGACTGGGTGCAGGGCAACAGCGCCGCCGTTTCCTGGCAAGCCGTGGAAGGCGCGACGGAATACAACATCTACCGGGAAGAGGCCGGGTATTTCGGCTTTATCGGCATCTCGCAAAGCACCACGTTCAGCGACCAGAACTACCAGGCCGACACCGCCGACACGCCGCGCGAAGACTGGAACCCCTTTGCCGAAAACAACAATCCCGGCGTGGTGGCCTTCCACCAGCAGCGCATGGTCCTGGCCGCCACGCCCGCCGCGCCCCAGGCCTTTTACATGTCGCGTACCGGCGATTTCGAAAATTTCCGCAAGTCCCGGCCGCTTCAGGACGACGATCCCGTGGAATACCTGATCGCCTCGGGCTCCATTGACGCCATCACCTGGGCGGCCAGCTTCGGGGATCTGCTGCTGGGCACCTCGGGCAGCGAGTACAAGGCCGGGGGAGGCGGCGACGGCGCGGCCATCACCCCCAACAGCGTGAGCATCACGGCCCAGTCCTACTGGGGCAGCGCCGGGCTCGCGCCCATCATCATCGGCAACTCCATTTTGCATGTGCAACGCCACGGCGGCCGCGTGCGCGACCTTTTCTACTCCCTGGAAAAAGACGGCTACGCGGGCAACGATCTTTCCATTCTGGCCCCGCATCTTTTCGAGGGCCACAGCCTGAAGCAATGGGCCTACCAGCAGACGCCGGGCTCCACCATCTGGATCGCGCGCGACGACGGCCTGCTGCTGGCCTTCACCTATATGAAGGAACACGACATCTGGGGCTGGTCGCGCCAGATCACGGACGGGCGCGTGCGCTCCGTGACAGCGCTTTCCGGCCGGGACAGCGACGTGCTGCTCCTGGTCGTGGAACGGCGGATTCAGGGCGAAACACGTTTTTTCCTGGAGCGTCTGGCTGGCCAGTGGCGGGACGACGCGCCCGTGTCCGAGGCCTTTTTCGTGGACTGCGGCCTGACCATCCGGCGGGAAAATCCTTCCACCCTGGTGGACGGCCTGGACCACCTGGAAGGCCGGGAACTCTCGGTGCTGGCCGACGGCAGCCCGGTGGAGGGCTGCGTGGCGCGGAACGGGCGTATTGAGCTGCCCTATCCGGCCAAAGTGGTCCAGGCAGGGCTGGGTTTTGTCTCGGCCCTCTCGCCCCTGCCGCTGGAAAGTGACACCCGGTCCGGCTCCACCCTGGGCCGCAACCGCTCCCACGGGCGCTGCACCCTGCGCCTGCACCGCAGCGTGGGCGGCAAATACGGCCCCAACCGCGACGAGCTCTACGACCTGCCCTTTCTGCCCGAGCGCTGGGGCGAGGCCGTGGCCCCTTTTTCCGGCGACGTGGACTGCATCCCCGGCGGCGGCCAGGCCAGTTCGGCCACGATCTGGCTGGTGCAGGACAGGCCCCTGCCCTTCCGGCTGGCGGCCCTGGTGCTGGATGTGGATTTCGGCGAAAAATGACGGAGGTACGCCATGCTCCATTTTCAGGAAGAAACCTTCGCGCGGGTGCGTGACGACGTCCAGGCTCTGACCCAGGCCCACTGGGACGAGGTGGAAGCCGCCCTGCACGGCGATCAGGCCTACAGACTGGACAAGGAACGCTATGCCGCCCTGGAACGCCTGGGCATGCTGGCCGTGATCACGGCCCGGCATGAGGACGGCCCGCTGGCCGGGTATGCCGCCTTTACCGTGCTGCCCTGCCCGCACCGGGCGGACATCACGCTGGCGGCCCTGGACGGGCTCTATCTCGCGCCCGATGCCCGGCGCGGCCTGGCCGCCCTCAACCTGCTGCGCCGCGCCGAACAATGCCTGGCAAGGCGGGGCGTGGGGCTCATCCAATACAGTTCCCCGGCTTCGCGCCCCTGCGACGCGCTCTACCGCCGCCTGGGCGCGCGGCACACCGAGAGCGTCTGGCACAAATCCCTTACTCACGAAGAGGAGCGATAAATGGCTATTGCAACCGGCACCGCCGCCATCATCGGCGCGGCCATGGCCCTGGCGGGAACGGCGGCGGGCGCGGCAAGCGCCGCCCGGCAGGCGCAGACCCAGAAACAGCAGGCCCGCTATCAATCCCAACTGGCGGCCCGCAATGCCGCAATCGCGGAGCAGAACGCCCGGGTCGCCGACGAGGAAGCCCGCGCGGCCCGCAAGGGGGGAGCCGAGGACGCGGCCCGCAAACGGCAGGAGACGGCCCGGATCATAGGAATGCAACGGGCCGGAGCCGGGTCCTCGGGCGCGCAAGTGGACGCGGGCGGTAATCTGGACCGCGTGCTGGACACGGCGGAAAAAGGCGAGATGGACGCGCTCTCCCTGCAACAACAGGGCGCGGACGCGGCCTACAACCAGCAATTGCGGGCCTGGGGCCTGCGCAACCAGGCCGAGAGCGCGAGCCTTGAGGCGCAATACCTGCGCGGGCGCGGCAACACCGATTATCTGGGCCTGACCACCACCCTGCTCAACAGCGCGGGCCGCACGGGCCGCAATTTCTTCAACCTGGATAGGCAGGGTCCGCGCCTGCCCTGAGGTCCCGCCGGACCCATCGCGACGTCATCCGCAAAAAATAAAATTTTTTTCTGACGGCGAGGCACGGGGAAATTAGGCTAATCTGTATTTCAATACAGCAAAGCAAATTTCATGGTATAACGCGCCCACGCGGAAAAATCCGACTTTGCGGCTGGCCGTTTGCGCGTATTCTTCCCCACGTGCATCTGTTCTGAAAACCTTTCCAATAGTTAGATAAGACCATGTATATAGAGCCCCCGCTCTCTCGCGGGGGCTCTTTGTCTATACTCCCGTTTCCTATAACTCTTTTGCAGGAGAAAACAGCATGGCCCAGCACCGTCCGCAGCACTCCGCCACAAGCCGCCCGTCCGGAAACTCCCGGCGGCGCGATGGCGCGCGGGCCGCCATACTGCGGCTCGATGCCTTTGTCGCCGCCGTCTACCTGCCGCACGTCCGGCTTCGCAAGCGGAGCTGGCGGGTGGACGAACGCATTGCCCGGCAACGCCTTTCCCCGGCCTTCGGCGCTCGGAGGCTGGACCGCATCCGGCGCGGCGAAGTGGAAGACTGGCTGCGCGATCTGGCGGAGGAGGGGCTGTGCCCGGCCACCTGCAACCGTATTCTGGCCGTCTTCAAGAGCGTCTGCTCTCTGGCGATGCTGCATGGCGTCCTGCCCGCCGGGCAATCGCCCTGCGCGGACGTGCCGCCCTTCAGAATTCATCTGCAACGGGAACGCTATCTCGCGCCGGACGAAGCCCAACGGCTCATGCGGGAGCTTGAGCGCTCCGCGCGGCCCGAGGCCGCGGCCATCCGGCTGCTTCTGCTCACCGGCGCGCGCAAGAGCGAAATTCTCAAAGCCCGCTGGGAAAATGTGCGTCTGGACCTGCGCCTGCTCACCGTGCCGTTGTCCAAGTCCGGCAAGCCGCGCCACCTCCCCTTGTCCGACGCGGCCGTGGCCGTCATCCGCGACCTGCCGCGCGGGCCGGGCTGCCCGTGGCTTTTTCCCGGCCATGCGCCGGGCAAGCCGCTCAGCGACGTCTATCTTTTCTGGGACGGGCTGCGGCGCGGGCTGGGCCTTGCCGATGTGCGCATCCATGACCTGCGGCACACCTTTGCCAGCTTTCTGGTCAATGCCGGACACTCGCTCTATGAGGTGCAAAAACTGCTGGGGCACAGCGATCCCAGAACAACCATGCGCTACGCCCATCTGGGGCAGGCCTCCCTGCTGGCGGCGGCCCAGAGCGTCAGTTGCTTTCTGGTCCCGGACAAAGGGAGAAAGAACACGAAATAAACGGGGCGGACAGACAAAAAACAGAAAAAAAGACTTTTCCCGTTTGTCCGTCCGACTTGGATGGACGCCGGAATGGGCGCTGACGGGCCGTATGCCAAGTGTTCATTGACAGATGCACTGTCAATGAACACTTGGTACAGAATACTGTCAACAGGATAAATGTGCAATATAATTTTTTATGTAAAGTTTTTCAAAATTTTTTGCTCTATAAAAGTCTTTATTATTTCATCGAGATAGCCTTCCTCCAAATCCACCTGTTTCCCCCAAAAGCCGACAGTGCATCTGTCGGCAAAGGAAGGGAGCGTTGGGCTCCGTATGAATTCTTGGGGAGCGAAGTCTCCCGGGAGGTATGCTATGCTTACGAAGGGCGCTATCGGCAATCTTGTCAACAAATACCGGGCCGTACTCAAAAAATGCGGCCTGCTCAACATTTTCGGCAGCCTGGCCCTGGCCGGGGCTTTGACTGTGGGCGCGGCGGGCATGGCCGTGGCGGCGGACATTTCTATCTCGGGGGACGCCACATATTCCGACGGAACCAGCGTCTGGACTGAGGGTGACATTTCTATCACGAACGGCAATGTCTCTGTCAGCGGTAAAGGCTCGTTTCATCATCCCAGTTATCCGAATGAGACCTGGCGCGCCGGTTCCATGATCTGGGCCGAGAACAGCCTGAATATGAGCGGCGGCACAGTGACTCTGGACAATTACGGGGGCATGGGCGTCAGCGGCGATGTCGGGGAGTCCTCCAAAGACCATCAACTGAACATCACCGGCGGCGAGGTCAAGCTGAACAGCTCCGATTCCAATCAGGTCGCCTATCTGCGCGCTTCCGCGACCGCAGATTATTCCTCGGTCCTCAATCTGGGCGGCGGAACGGGAACAGCCACGGTTTCCGTGGCCAACGGCAAACACGGCTTCATCGCCGCTGAAACCCTGAACATGAATAAGGGCGGCAGCATCACCGTGACCAAGGGCGGTTATCTGACCCTGGCGGGCAGCCTGCTTTTCAAGGAAAATACAAACGCGGTCATCAATCCCGCAAGCCCCACCGGGCTGACCATCTCGGCGGGTAAAAACGGACTGCTGCCCAACCTGAATCTCAATGATGCCACCATCGTGGTAAACGACGATGCGAATGTCAAAGCCGGCAATCTGAACTTCAGCAACAGCGCCAGCACCATCAGCGGCCTGCACGGCAGCGATGCCGACAGCACATTTACTTTCGGCGCGGACAGCACGGCTGGCCCCACTGTCGTGCTTGAAAACGGCGGCGCGATCGGCAACAACGGCCAAATCGTCATCGCCAGCGGCAATTTTACGGTCGCAGGCGTGGGCACGTATGCCTCCAAGGGCGTAAAAACGGAAGAATGGCGCAAAGCTTCCATGATTTCCTCGGAGACGGGCATCACCGTCAACGGCGGCAGTATTACCTTGGGCGACCACGGCCTGCTCAGCGTCAGCGACCATGCCAGCACTCCGGCGGTTCTTTCGCTCAACGGCGGCACGATCTATATGGATGGTTCCGCCGCTGACAAGGCCGCCGTGATCCGCCTCACGGAAGCTGATCAAAACACCGTAGCGGCCAAATTCACTCTTAGCGACGGTTCTCTGAATGTGGGCGACGGCAAATATGGCGTCATCGCCGTAGCCGACAATAACTTTGACGTACAGGGCGGCACGCTCAATGTGGCCCGGAACGGCACCCTGGAACTGATCGCCAAGCTGGACCGCACCGCTGGCGCCGCGCTGGTTTCCACTGCGGCGGGCAAAGGCCTGACCGTGACCGGAACGTCCCTGGAAGTCTCAGACGGCGCGGTCAACGTCAAGGACGGCCTGACCCTGAATAAAGACGGCAAGGTCAATGTCAGCGGCGGCACGCTGGTCGTGGACGGGGCCACCACCTGGACGCCGGTTTCCGGTGGCGATACGTCCGGCAAGCTCACCATCGGCAGCGGCAGCGTGACCCTGATGGAGAGCAGTATTCTGGGCGCGTATGACGCAGGCACCCAAAAATATGCCGTGGCGGATCAGCTTACAAAGAACAATGCTCTGGATACAGACAAGTTGGGACTGACTGGCGGTGTTCTCTATTTGACTCGTACGGAATCGTACACCACCGCCCAGCTCGGGGCGGCAAGCACAGCTTTGAACGGGAGCACTGTCGCCTTTTTGGGGGCCAAGCTGGAAACGGAAAATGCCACGGACGTACATATCAACGGCACACAGACCGGGGGCGTTGGGGGTGCGGTAACTATTGCCAGCGGCAATAAGACGACCATTGAAACAGGTGGGGCTTCTGTTATCGACGTGCCGCTTCCCGACAACAGCGTCGCCGTGACGGATAACTCCAAAAATCTGCTGACTACCAACGACATCACGCTCAATTCCAGCAACACCGCAGGCGGATTGACCGTGGGCAATACGAACACCGATACGGCGGTCAAACTCACCTTTGACGGCAGCTCCACAAATACGCTGGTGGGTGTTAATGGCAGTTTGGTCCAGAATGAGCAGGGGCAGGCCATCATCACCGACGCCGAGGTCAAATCCGGTTCCACGCTGAATCTCGGCATGAGCAACAATGTGAACGCCCAACAGGTCAACCTCAACAACCTCACCGTGGCTGGTACGGTGGTGTTTGACGGCAATAATGATTCCACATACAGCGTGGCAGGCAAACTGAACCTCAGCGGCCAGGTAAATGCACTCAATTCAGTGACCACCATCAACGAACTGGACGGCACCGGCACCCTCTATGTGGACCCGGCCTATGTCAGCATTGCCACTCTTACCGGCGGTACGCTGGGCAGCGCCCTGCTGGTGGGCGACGGCTCTGTGGTGAACATCGGCGGCATGAGCGGCGCTGATCTCCGCACGGCTCTGGCCGAAGCGGGCATGAGCGTCGGCCCCAACCTGACCCTGGGCGACGGCCAGTCCGCGTTGGCCCTGGCCTCGCCGGTGACGCTGAGCGGCGCGGGCAAGATCGTGGTGGACGCCAATGTGGACAACAGCGGTAGCATCAATGCTAATCCTGTTACTCAAGCTGCTTACTTCGGCGCTGATTCCGCCCTTGTGGTGGACGCTTCCAAACTGAACGGTAAGGCCGCTATCACCGGAACAGGGACAAGCACGGCTCTCATTGCCCCCGACGCCCGATTGCAGGTCGTCAACGCCACCAAGGGCGAAGTCACCCTGCTGGCCGACTTCGCCGCTAACGGCATCACCAGCGATGGCGCCACAGGCACCGACTACGGCTGGGTCAAGAACAGCGTGGCCAATCCGGACCGCATGCTGACTTCCACGGCTGCGGTGGACGCCGCCGCTGGCAGCGTCACCCTGACCAACACGGTCAACAAGGCCAGCGATGTGCTGCCCGGTCTGGACGGCGAGCTGAATCCGGCCATGGCCGATGTCTGGGACAACGCCCAAAATGACGTGAACGCCGAGGCCAGGGGCGTGCGCTTCCTCAGCCGCGCCGCGCGCGCCGACTACATTGCCGACGCCAGGCAGGCCGCCGTGACCATTGAAAGCGCGGCGCGCATGGCGCTCGTCGGCGCGGTGCCGCAGATGACCATGGCGGCCAGCAACGCGGCGGGCAATGCCGTAACCCAGCGTACCGGCCTGGCCCAGCCCGGCGGCAACGCCATCCAGAGCATGGGCACGGACGGCTCCATGCAAACCGGCGCTTCCGCGGGCGACGCCGCCAAGACCGGCTTCGCCATGTGGATCATGCCTCTCTACCAGAGCTCCAACGGCTTCGGCATGAAGGCCGGAAACTTCGACATGGACTTCAGCGGCGGCCTGGGCGGCGTGGCCATCGGCGCGGACTACACCTTCGACAACGCCATCCGCGCGGGCATCACCTTCAACATCGGCGGCGGCTACGCGCAGGGCTCGGGCGATCTCAACGAAACCACCAACAACATGAACTTCTGGGGCATCGGCGCGTATGCCGGATGGGCTCAGAACAACTTCGGCGTGACCGCCGACGTGAACTACACCTCCACCTACAACAAGCTGGAGCAGGACCTGCCCGCAAGCATGCAGATGGGCAAGCTCAAGAGCGACGTGACGGCCTATGCGATCAGCGCGGGCCTGCGCGGCGAATACAAGTTCGAAACCAGCGTCATGGACATCACCCCGCACGTGGGCGTGCGCTACATGAGCCTGAACACCGACGAATACGACGTGAAGTCCGGCGGCACACTGCTCAAGGGCGACGCCATCAACCAGAACATCTGGACCTTCCCGGTGGGCGTGGCCTTCAGCAAGCAGATCGAGACGGGCAACGGCTGGCACTTCAAGCCCAGCCTGGACCTGGCCGTGATCCCGGCCGCCGGGGACATTGACGCCCGCAGCGACGTGCGCTTCACCGGCACGGGCACCAAGGCGGAACTGGACACCCAGACCATGGATTACGTCTCCTACATGGGCCAGGCCGGTCTGGAATTCGGCAACGATACCACGTCCCTGGGCGTGAACTACAACATCCAGCTCGGCGCGAAGAGCACGGCGCACGGCGTGTTCGGGACGTTCCGCTACGAGTTCTAGAGGGTGTCGCCATGAGTGGCTTTTCGGTTATCTCCGCGTCGGACATCGCCTTTTATTTCGGTCGAGTACCAGAAGAGTACACTCCCTGCATAAAAGGCTCGTTCTCCTTGACATAGCACGAAAATCCATCTCATGACGACACCCTCTAACATCAGCGCGGCGGCTCCGTTGGGTAAGGAGCCGCCGCGCCCGGACCTCCGGGAGGCGGGGGCTTCCCGGGTCCGGTTGCCGTCCACCGACATCGCTTCCCCGGCGGGCGGCACCTCCTGAAGTCCGCGCTCTTGTCCCTTCCTGAAGGGCGCGGGCAACGGCGCGGCGGGTGAATTCCGCCGCGCCGTTTTTTGGGGCGAGGGGGGCTTGTCGCCCGGACTGGATTTATAGTGCCCTGCGGGCACAGGAGCTTTACGCCTCCCGGCGATGGACCGCCTATCGTTGCTGGCTTCATCCGTAAGGCTGCCTTGCCGCCAACGGCTGAAGCCTCCCTCCGCGCCGCGCAATTGCCATTGACGGCTGGGCTTCGAGTCAAAACGCCGTCCGCTGCCGGAAATTGACGCGCGGCGATTTCGGGGCGCAGCGAGCCACGCGAGCAAGACCCGTGGGACGCCGCGTCACCACGTTACGACGTACAGCGGGGGCAGGGGGTTGTAGGGGGCCTGGGGGCTGCCGCCCCCGGCCCCCTGCCGCGCGCCGCGTAGGCGGCCAAAACGGCGGCACGCCGTAAGCACCCGTGCCCGCAGGGCACACAAAATATCATCCATATGACAAGACCTTTCCGTCTGGCAGGATAAAAAAAGCCCTCAATGACACGACAAAAAAAACAGGAAACCATCCCCATGCGCCACATTGCAACAACCCTTGCCCTCACGGCCCTCCTTGCCGCCTGCCTCCTGGGCGGCTGTCTGGAGGGCAGCACCAGCGCCGCGCCCCAGACCGCCGTGGTCGATCTGGAGCGGATCATGTCACAATCCCGCGCCGCCGAGGCCGGGCGCGCCCATCTGGCCCAGGCCCGCCAGCGCCTGGAACAGGGCTTTGCCGACCTGCAAAAAGCCTGGGCCAAAGCTCCGGACGAGGAGCGCGAGGCCGTGCTCCGCGACGGCGCGCTGACCCTCCGCCGCCAGATGGCCGCCGAGGAGGCCGCCGTACAAAATGTCGTCAACGGCCTGCTTCTAGAGGAGGTCAAAGCCTGGCGCAAGGCCCATAAGGCAGCCCTGGTTCTGCCCCGCCGGAATGTGCTGGACGCCGACGCCAGCCTGGACATCACCGCAGCCATACTCAAGGGCATGGACGCCCGCAAGGCCGTCTTCCCGGCGTTGCCCGTGGTGTCCGTCAAGCTGCCCGGCGAGAAGGGGAAAACGCCGGAAACCCCCGGCCAAGCCAATCACAACGCCGCCCCCGGCGCAAAAAGGAAGTAAGCATGAGCGCACAGAAAAATTCCGGCAAGACCGGGGCCGAAACCGCCGCTCCCACCGAAGGCCAACAAATCCGCGTGGCCCTGAACAGCGCGCGGCTCCGCACGTCCTACGCCAATGTCTTCCAGACCCGCTGCACGGCGGAGGAGGTCATCCTCTGCTGCGGCCTGAGTCAGCCCGAAAGCCTGAACACCCAGAACGGCGGTACTGAAAACGTCCTGGCCGTGGACCTGGACCGGCGCATCGTCATGACCCCGGCCTCGGCCCAACGCCTGCTCCTGGCCCTGGACCGCACGCTCAAGGAGCATGCCGCCCGTTTCAGCGGCAATATCGGCGGGGAAAACGCCTGACACGAGTAACCCGGCAAACGCGGCAAGGCCCCCGCATTCCGATGGATGCGGGGGCCTTGCCGTCTGAGGAAAATAAGCTCAGGCCATGAACGCGTCGTACAGATCAATGCCGGTCCAGCACTCATAGAGCACCAGAATCATCAGGATGGTATTGCCCACTCCGTGAATCAGCGGCAGCCAGAAGCGTTTTTTCTTGTATTTGTTCATGATCCCGCCGGTGATCAGTCCCAGAATGGACAGAACGATGATCGGCCAGGCCAGGGTGGCGTGGATGCCGGTAATATGGGTGGCCCCGAACAGGCTGTGCGTCACGTAAAAGCCGAAGGCCCCGGCCGTCCAGAGCAGCAGCCCCACAGTGCCCAGGCGCACGTGGGTCCGCCAGGGAAAAATGACCTTGCGGCCCCGCAGCATTTCAATGCGCTTCCAGCCCTGCCACATGGCAAGCAGGCCGATCAGCACCGCCAGGCTCTGCATGGCCGGATGCACCCAAAGAACCAATGTATCCCACATAGCACAATCTCCGGTAATAACGGTATGGCGACGTCCGACGCGCCACGCAAAAAAAGCCCGCGCGCCTCTTGCGAAAGAGGGCTGCGCGGGCGGGCGTGGAACAGCTTTAGAACGTGTAATTCAGCTCTTCAAAATAGGCTTTGGGATGGGCACAGGCGGGGCAGACGTCCGGCGCGCCGGTGCCTTCCACCAGACAGCCGCAATTGAGGCAGCGCCACACGGTAGGTTTGGAGCGCATGAACATGCGGCCTTCCTTGATGTCGCCGGCCAGTTTCAGGAAACGCTTTTCATGATAGGCTTCGGCCACGGCGATGTTGCGCATGACCGAGGCGATTTCGGAAAAGCCTTCCTTGGCGGCCACATCAGCGAAAGAAGGGTACATCTGGGTGTGTTCGTAGTTCTCACCGCTGGCGGCCTCGATCAGGTTGGCCTCGCTGCCCGCGATGACGCCGGCGGGATAGGCGGCCTGAATTTCCACTTCGCCGCCTTCCAGGAACTTGAACAGGCGCTTGGCGTGTTCTTTTTCCTGCAGGGCCGTTTCCGTAAAGATGTCGCTCACGAACACGTAACCGTCTTTCTTGGCCTTGGAGGCGAAGTAATCATAACGGTTACGGGCCTGGGACTCACCGGCGAACGCGGTCAGAATATTTTTTTCGGTCTGGGTGCCTTTCAGCGATTTCATAACCACCTCAACTCTGAACATGCCTGGCATGGTTGAACAGTTGAAAAGACAAGGGGATAGAGCGGTTCACGCATGAAATGCGTCAACCGCTCTACAAGGCTTTGCCTGCAAATCCTTGCCACGAAATGCGAGTAGGCGGGCTTTGCTCGCCGCAAACGAGCATTTCAAGCGTACATCTCACTAGACCCGCTATCCCCTGTTTCTTTTTCGTAACCTTTATCAATTTGCCTGTCAAGGCATGCCCGCGCCCGCTTTATGGCCTCAGGCCTGCTCGGCGGCGTTGAGCTGGGCCTCCAGGGCCGCGATCTGGGATTGCAGGGCGTTCATCTTGCTGGTGACGCCCGCATCCGCCCCGCCGCCGCTCAACTGGGAAGCCATGCTCATAAGCTGGCTCTTGAGCGACTCAATCTGCTTCTTGATGGCTTCCGTGCTGTCGCTGCCCGAAGCGGACGCGCCGCCCGATCCGCCGCTGGCCCCGCCGCCCTGGGCTTCGGACGCCTCGGTTTCTTCTCCGCCGCTGTTCTGGTTCGCGTCCGCGGTTGTCGTTGTGGAGCTGCCCTTGTCATACTGATGAATTTTTTCCGAAAAGAGCTTCCGGGCCTCATCGGAAATGTCCACAGTATCGCCGGAAGAACCGCTTTGCCCCGTGGACGAGGATTTTTGCGAAGAGGAATCCACGCCGTTGAGGGCGTTGAGATCCCAAAGGCCGCTTGCGCTGTAGGCGGATCCGATTTCCATGGTTACGCTCCTGTGCTGGCTGGAGGGTGCCGTCATGAGATGGATTTTCGTGTTATGTCAAGGAGAACGAGCCTGTTATGCAGGGAGTGTACTCTTCTGGTACTCGACCGAAATAAAAGGCGATGTTCGACGCGGAGATAACCGAAAAGACACTCATGGCGACAGCCTCTGGGAAAATATTGCTCCCACTGGTTGTCCCCGGCCTCTACAAAGCAAGTTTCGCGCCAAGAACGTCCGGGCTGTCGGCACACCGCTTTACAGCCTCCCCGGCCTGTGGCAGCCTGCCCCCATGCCTGCAAAAATTGCCGCCCCCTCGCCGGACGCCACGGCGGACTTCACGCTTGCCGACGGCACGCGGCTCACGGCCCGCGTGCGCCGTTCGGCCCGCGCCCGGCGGGCGCGCCTGAGCCTGGCCCCGGACGGCGGCTTGTTACTGACGGTGCCCGGCCACTGGTCCCCCTCCGCCGTGGACCAGACCCTGCCCCGCTTTCTGCCCTGGCTGGAACGGGCATGGCAGCGATATCAGCGCCGCGCGCCGGAAAAAGGCCTGCCGAACGCCGTGGTCCTGCCCCTGCCGGGCCTGGAGTTCCGGGTGGAAACGGCCGGAGATCTGGCCGAGGGGCGGCGGCACAGCCAGGCCGCGCATTCCATGTTGGTCAGCCAAGGGGCGCGCCGCCTTCTGCTGCTGGAAACGCCGGGCCTGCTACGTCTGTTCGGCCCGCCGGAGGACGCGGCCCTTGGCGCTCTGGCCCTGCGCCGCTGGTGCCGGGAGCAGGCCGCCCGTCTGCTGCCGCCCTATCTGCTGCGCCTGGCCGCCAGGGAAGGTTTTGCCGTGTCCGGCGTGAGCGTGCGGGACCAGCGGAGCCGCTGGGGCAGTTGTTCGCGGACCCGGCCGGACGCGCGGGAACAACGCGCGGCCCGTCCGCGCCGCAGCGTCAGCTTCAAGGATTTTCTGGGCAGGCTGCTGGGCGGGAAGAGTGAAAATGAGCCGGACGGCGGCGCTGCCGTACAGAACGCGGCGGGGCACATCAACCTGAACTGGCGGGCTCTGCTCCTGCCCGTGCCCCTGCTGGAGCACCTTTGCTGGCACGAGCTCTGCCATCTGCGCCAGATGAATCACTCCCCGGCCTACAGGGCCGAACTGGCGCGCTTTTCACCGCACTGGCCGGACATGGAAAAAGAGCTCAACCGCGCCTGGCGCGACCTGCCCTGGTGGGCCCTGCCCGGAACCGTCCCGGACGCGCGGAACCGCTGAAGACTACCGGTAACCGGCACCCATTCTATCCCCGCCCGCAGGCTATGCCGTGCCTGCGCAGTTTGGCGTAAAGGGTGGGAATCTTCATGCGCAGCAGCGCCGCCGCCCCGCCTTCGCCCCGCACCCTGCCTTTGGCCAGCCGCATGACCCGGCGCAGGTAGAGCGCCTCGGCCTCCTCCAAGGTCGGCAGGTTTTCCGGCGCAACCGGGCCTTCCGGGAGAGGCGGCTCCGCCTGTCCGCCTTCCTTGCCCCCGGCGGCTGTCGCCGGGCCGCCGTGCAGACCGAACAGCAAGGGCAATCCGCCGCCCCGGTGCAGGATCACGGCCCTTTCCACAAGACTGCGCAGTTCCCGGATGTTGCCGGGCCAGGCATACGCCAGCAGTTCCCCGGCCTGCGTCTCGCTGAGCGGGGGAACGGTTTTGCCGTAGCGGCGGGCGAAGTGGCGGATGAAGGCGTTGGTCAGCGGCAGGATGTCCTGCCTGCGCCTGCGCAGGGGCGGCAGGGTCAGCGGGAACACGGCAATGCGGTAGAGGAGGTCCTGCCGGAAACGCCGCTCGCGCACCTCCTGCCAGAGATCGCGGTTGGTGGCCGCGATGAGCCGGAAGCGCGAATGCAGCTCCCTGGTGCCACCCACGCGCATGAAGCGCCGCTCCTGCAGAACGCGCAACAGTTTGGTCTGCACCAGGGGCGACATTTCGCCGATCTCGTCAATGAACAGCGTGCCCTGATCGGCCATTTCAAACAGGCCGATCTTCTGTTTGAGCGCGCCGGTGAACGCGCCCCGCTCATGCCCGAAAAATTCGCTCTCAAAAAGACTCTCGACCATGCCCGCCGGGTGCACGGGGATGAACGGCCCCGGCCGCCCGCTGGCCGTGTGGATGTGCCGGGCCATGAGCTCCTTGCCCGTGCCCGTCTCGCCGCAGATCAGGATGGGCACGTCCGTGACGGCCCCGCTGGCGGCCTGAAGCAGAAGGTCATGCAGGCCTTCGCGCAGCACCAGGCAGTCGTCGCGGTCTTCCCGCAGAAAAATCGTGCGCAATTTGTCATGCTGCTGGGCTATTTCCCGCTCCCTGAAGGCTTCCAGGCGCAGGATCGCGCGCAGTTCCGCAGCCAGCAGGCGGCCTCCCCGCAAGAGCTCTTCCGCCGGGACAGTCTCCGAAGGCGGGCCCGCCGCGTACAGGCTGCTCATCCACAACAGCCAGGGACGGCCGTCGCTCTCGGCCAGGCGCAGCACCAGGCCGTGGCGCTCGTGCCGCAGCAGCGGGCGGCGGCTCCGCCGCGCGGCCTCGGCCAGCCAGTCCAGGCAGGGGCGCATGGCCGGGGAGCGCAGTTCCAGGGCGGACACGTTGGCGATATGCGCAAAGCGCGGCTCCCCTCCCTCGCCGGGCCGGAAAAGCCCGCCGCGCTCCTGGCGGAAGGCGTCCATGGCCGCCCGCACGAAATGCTGCAGGGCCTCCTCGCGGGTATCGGGCATGTCGAGCGCGCTGAAAATGGCGTGACAGCGCCCGGACACGCTCTTGCCCGCCATTCCCGCTTCGGAGAAGGCCGCCCCGAAAAGCTCGAAAGCCGCCGGGCGCACCTCCATGCAGGCCCGGCAGGCCTCGTGGTACTCCACGCCGCGCAGGTCCCGTCCCGTGGCCTCGCGCACCATATCATGCAGCAGCCTGGCCTCCCCGGCGTCGCCGTCGCGTTCCCGGGCCCGGGCCAGAGCGTGGACCGTAAGGGTCAGGGCGTGCGGATCGCCCAGAACGCGGAAAATATCCAGGCTTTGCCGCAGCAGGGCCACAGCGTCGCGCGGCAACCCTGCCGCATCCAGCAGTTGCAGGGCCCGGATGCGCATGGCCGTGCCTTTCAGATGCCGGTTGGCCCCCTGCAGAAAGCTCCGCAGCAGGGGGTCGGCTTCATAGCCGGGAATGGCCGGCCAGCCGTTGCGCGAAAAGACGTACAGCATGTCCAGCACCAGGGGGTCCTTGAACGTCACGGGCTTGTCGCCCCGCGCCAGCAGATGCCGGGTCCGGACATCCAGCAGGGTGTGCGCACCGCGCGCGTCCCCCTCCATGAAAAGCAGCAGGGCATGCGCCCTGGTGACGTGGGAATGCACGATGGCGTGTTCCGCATAGAGCGGCGAGGCCTCCAGACCGCGCAGCACGGCGCGCATGCGCTGCCTGTCGCCCTTGCGCAGGAGCAGAAAGCAGGAATTGCTCCGGAACATGGCCGCCGTAAGCTCGTCCCCGGCCAGCACGGCCTTGCGCTGAAAGTGCTCCACGCTGCCGAGCGCGAAATGGAACTGATGCAGGTAGCCCGCGCTGAACAGGGCGCAGACCCCCAAGGTGTCGTAAAAACGGCGGTGGCACCAGGCCATGTCTTCGGGACAGCGGTTGAAACAGGCGATGATTTCTTTGAGATCCCCGCGCATATAGGCCAGTTGCCCCTCGAACAGGGGCAGAAGGCTGTCCTCTTCCGGCCCCAGGAAAGCCTTGACCGTATTCAGGGCCGCTTCCAGCCTGTCGGCCAGACGGCTGGAGTTATTGCCCACAAAAACGTGCAGATAAAGGCGGGAAAGCAGCAGCATGGCCATGAAGCGCTCATTGCCGCTGTTGCGGGCCATGTGATAGGCGCGCGCCGTCAGGCGCAGAATTTTGCGCAGCAGGGAGAGAGAACTCAGCGGGAAGCCCTGCAGCGCGAAGAGCAGGTTCAGAAAGTCGCCGTCCAGAGCCGCCGGGTCGGCGGCGCGGCGCGCGCACCAGCGCATCAGAAAAGCCACCAGCACTTCCAGCAGGGGCACCAGCTCCACGTCCGCGTGGCCGCCTGTCCAGCCGCCGCGCAGGATGTCCGCGCACCGGCGCGGTCCGGCCCCCTCGTCAAGCAGGCTCAGAAGGGCTCCGGCCCGATGTTCCGGCGGCCAGAGGCCCGCGAAGAGCCGCGCCCGGACAAAAGCCCCGGCCGCGGGGCCCGCCCGCCAGCATGGCGTGCCGCCGGGCACGCGCTCCGCCATGCGCAGGCGCTCCAGTGCGTCCAGGTCCTGTTTTCGGGCCGCATCGCCGGGCCGCGCTGCCTCGCCCGTAAGCCAGCGGAGCTCATCGGCGTTCAGGGGACGGGGGGCAAGATATAGGGCCAGAACATGGGCCGCTTGGCCGGGCGACAGCATGGCGGGACTCCTTCATCAGGCGCGGATACGCGCCTCCACGGCTTTGTATACAAAGCTATATTTATTCAAAATCAAAGACAAGTTTTGAATAAATTTTCATACAAAGCAGCGCCACCCTTCTCCTTTCTTCATAATAACTCTCTGTTTTATAAAAGTATTTTTCAGAACAATTTCTGGCACCTCCCTTGCTCCATGCGGAGTACGGGCCGCCCTCCGCGCGGTCCGAAATTCCGCTCCACACGAGGTGCCGTATGCAATGTTGCGAAAAGACCCTGTACCACAATGGCCGCATCGTCACGCTGGACGCCGGGGACCGCACGGCTGAAGCCGTTCTGACGGCGGGCGGCCGCATTGAAGCCGTGGGCGGGGCGGGGGAGCTGCGCCGCCTGGGCGGCCCGCGCCTGAAAGAAACGGATCTGGACGGGCTGGTCGTCTATCCCGGCTTCATCGACACCCACAGCCACCCGGACATGCTTGCCGCCTGGGCCCCCTATGCCTACTGCGGCGGCACGGCCGACCTGGCCTCGGCCCTGGACGTTCTGCAACGGCACGGCCGGGAGCAGGATCAGCCCGTTCCCATGGGTTACGGTTTCGACGACACGGCCGTTGCCGAACAGCGCGGCCCGAACCTGGCCGAAATGGACGCCCTTTTTCCGGACAGGCCCGCGCTGCTGCTGCACATCTCCATCCACGCGGCCTACGTCAACAGCCGCATGTACGGCCTGCTGGGCATTCCCCCGGACCGGCCTTCGGACAATCCGGACGCGGTCTGTGAAAACGGCCGCCCCAACGGCCTGATCACCGAAACTTTGGCCCTGGAAGCCCTGGGCAAGCTGCCGCCCGTGACAACCACAGCCCTGAAACAGGGTCTGCTCCGCGCCGTGGAAAGCTACAACGCCCAGGGCTTCACGGCCTGCATCGGCGGCGGCGCGGGCCTGGGCGGGCTCACGCCCTGGATGGTTTACGAGGCTCTGGCCGGGCTGGAGATTGAGGGCCGCCTGCACCTCCATGTGCACATGCCCGTGTTCGCGGACTGGTTTGAGCGGGTGCTGGAAACGGGCCTGCTGGCCGGAACAGGTTCGCCCCTGCTGCGCTTCCACGGCATCAAGCTGCTCGTGGACGGCTCCATCCAGGCCTACACCGCTGCCGTGCCCGAGGGCTATCACAGCCGCCCCGAAACGCGGCCCGCCCCCATCATTCCCCAGGAAGAACTGGAGAACGCCGTCTTCAAAGCTCACAGCGCGGGCCAGCAGGCCGTCATCCACGGCAACGGCAACGGCGCTGTCGAAGCCGCCGTCCGCGCCGTGGAAAAAGCCCAGGCCCGCTGTCCCCGCAGGGACCCCCGCCACCTGCTCATCCACTGCCAGATGGCGTCGGACGAACAACTGGCGCGGATGAAGGCCGTGGGCCTGTGGCCCTCCTTTTTCGGCCTGCACGTCTGGAACTGGGGCGACCGCCACCACGACATCTTTCTCGGGCCGGAGCGCGCCGCGCGCATTGACCCCTGCGGCGGCGCGACGCGCCTGGGCCTGCCCTTCTCCCTGCACGCCGACACCCCGGTGCTGCCGCAGATGACCATGCAATCCATCCACACCGCCGTGAACCGGCGCACACGCGCGGGCCGCCTGCTGGGCCCGGACCAGCGCGTGCGTGTTTTGGACGCCCTGCGCGCCTACACCACCCATGCGGCGGCCATGTGCTTCGAGGAAGACCGGCGAGGCAGCATCGAACCCGGCAAGCTGGCCGACTTCACCTTTCTGGATGCGGATCCGCGCGCCGTTGCGCCGGAAGACATCAACAAAGTCAACATCGTCTCCGTGATCAGCATGGGCCGCCCGGTTTGGGGCGCTCTGAAGGACTGACGGTTTCCGCTCCCCACATGAAAAGCCGCCCGGACGGGCGGCGCCACAGCACGAGGAGGATTCCATGGGCTGGTATCTCGGCTACATCATCGTCTATTTCCTGATCATGTTCGGCATCGGCTTTTACTATTTCCTGAAGGTCAAGAACGCCGACGACTATCTTATCGGCGGCTGGAGCATGGGCTTCTGGCCCATTGTGGGCACGGTCATCAGCACCTGGTGCGGGGCTTCGGTCTTTATCGGCACCGTGGGCCTGGGCTTCCAGGTGGGGGCTTCGGGCTATATCCGTTTCAGCCTTGCCAGCGTCATCTTCACCCTGATTCTGATCCTGGCCTTCGGCCGCGCCCTGCGCCGCCAGCGCCTCTACACCCTGGCCGACCTTTTCGGGCAGCGTTTCGGCGTGCGCGCGGGCATCATTCCCTCCCTGCTCTCGGCCGTGGTCTACGCCATTCCCACCACGGCCATGCAGTATCTTGCCATGTCCACCATCTGGTCGGCCTGCTTCGGCATGGACGTGGGCAACGCGCTGGTTCTCTCGGCCGTGCTGGTGCTGGCCTTCACCGTGCTGGGCGGCCTGCCCGGCACCATCGTCACCGACGCCCTCCAGGCCGTACTGATCATCACGGGCATCGTCATCCTGGCCGTGGCCTCCGTGAGCCTGGCCGGGGGCATGGGGCCCATGCTGGCCGCCACCCCGCCGGAATTTCTCTCGCCCTCGGGACCATACGGGGCCAAGGAGGCGGCCCTGTTCTTCATCTCCGTGGGGCCTTTTTATCTGGTCTGGCAATCCTCCTGGCAGCGCATCTTCGCCGCCAAGTCCGAAAAGGTCTCGCTCAACGCCAATACCCTGGGCGTGCTGATCTGCTGCGGGGTCTTTGTCTGCCCCATTCTCATCGGCCTGGCCGCCCGGCAGTTCCTGCCCCCGGACATCAACCCGGACCTGATCTTTTCCACCGTGACGCGCGATCTGCTGCCCCCCTACGTGGGCGGCCTGATCTACTGCGCCCTGCTGGCCGCGCTGGTGACCGGGGCAGACTCCTTCATCCTGCAGGGCTCGTCCAACCTGACCCATGATTTCTACCGCCAGCTCATCAATCCCAAGGCCGACAACCGGCGGCTCATGCTGGTTTCGCGGCTCACCGTGGCCCTGGTGGCCCTGGCCGCGCTGTGGGTGGCCTTCAACTTCACGGGCATCATCGCCATCTACCAGTGGGCCCTGCGCCTGACGGCCACCACCATCGTGCTGCCTTTCCTCGCCACCATGCTCTGGCGCGGCCTGACCCGCGCCGGGGTTATGGCGGGCATGCTGGGCGGCCTGGTCTCCACAGTGCTCTGGCCCTATCTGGGCCTGGACTTCGACCAGACCCTGTTCGGCTTTCTTTTCAGCGCGCTGGGCGTGTTCGGCGTGAGCCTGGCCACCCGGCACCATCCCGAGGAGCATGTGGCCGCCGTGCTGTGGGAGGATCTGCCCACCGCCGGCATGCGGCGCTGAAGCCGCCGTATTCCGGACGCATCCTCCGGTCCTGAAAGAAGACCGCGGCCTCCCCCAACGGCAGCGTCCCGCGAATTTTCGCGGGACGCTGCTTCATCGGCTCGAAATAAACGAAAAGTTCCAGAGTAGTTCAACGTTGAAATGCTCCAGGTGTAATGTTTCAACAGGTTGTTCACCCTGCCTCGAATCGGTAAAGCCGGAATTAGCGGACAACAGCAAACCGGGCCGAGGACAGAGTGAACAGCCTGTTGAAACATTACACCTACGGCTGCAGATCGCCCATGGAATCCGCCCGCCCGGCCACCACCAGGGTGTCGCCGCGATGCAGCACCGTGCGCGCCGGGGGCACGAAAATGAAAGAACGCTCGCCCACCGGGCGAATGCCCATGACCATCACATTGAAACGCTGCATGAGGTTGAGGTCCACCAGGGTTTTGCCGTCCCAGTGGTCCACGCGCAATTCCTGGATGGCGATGCCCCCGTATTTGGGGATCAGGTCCAGCATGCCCGGATAAGTAAGCTGATGGGCTGCCATGACCGCCGCGTCGGTTTCCGGCACCAGGGCGCGGTCCACGCCCAGGCGCTGGAGAATCTTGCGGTGTTCCTCGTTGGAGGCCTTGACCAGGATTTTGGGGCCGCCCAGTTCCTGCACGTTGAGCGTGACGTTCAGGGACTGCTCCACGCTCTGCCCCACGCTGATCACCACCCAGTCCAGATCCTGGATGTGCAGGGAACGCAGCACGCTGATATTGGTGGCGTCGGCCCGATAGACCGAGTTCAGGGTCTCTTCGGCCAGTTGCACGCGGGTTTCGGACATGTCGATGCCCACCACGGTATGCCCCAGGGAAACCAGGGTGGTAGCCATGCGCAGGCCGAACTTGCCGAGGCCGATGATCCCGATCTCCAGTTTTTTTTCAGGCATGTGATTTCCTTTCTTCCACATTTGAAACAGGTGGATTTTTCGTCGCTGACAAGGAAGGCAAATTTTTTATGAAGGGCGTGAACTCTTCGGTTCACAACCGGAATAAAAAACGAGGCCTGACGCGGTCAGCGGCGAAAAGGCCGCCTGTTTAGCCGATGGGGAGCTGGGCTTCGGCTACGGTATACGCCTTCTTCGGCTGCAAACTCTGCACGGCCATGAGCAGGCTGAGCAGGCCCACGCGTCCGGCGAACATGTTGAAGATGATAATCATTTTGCCTTCCGCGCTCAAATCCGGGGTCAGGTTCACGGAAAGGCCCACGGTGCCCAGCGCGGACACGGTTTCGAAAAGCAGGCGCAGCATGGAGACGCCCTCGCGCCCGGTGCGGTGCAGAATGCCGTTTTCCGTAATGCTCAGCAGAAAAGTCGAAACCGCGATGAGCATGGAATAGAGAAAAAAGAGGGTCAGGGCGCGGGTGACGTTGCCCCTGGTCACGCCGCGTCCTTCCAGCACGATCTGCCGGTCGCCGCGAAACTGGGCGGCCACGTAGCCCGTGAGCACCCGGAAGGTGACCACCTTGATGCCGCCCGCGCAGGAGCCGGGCCCGGCGCCGATGAACATCAGGGCCATGAGCACCATGAGGCTCGCCTCGCTCAGAGCGGCCATGTCCACGCTGTTGAAACCGGCGGTGCGCGCGATCACGGACTGGAAAAAGGAGGTAATCGCCAGGTCGAAGCCGTCGCCCACGCTCTGCTCGTTGCCCGCCCGGAAAAATTCGATGCAGAAAATCAGCACGGTGCCCGCCACGATCAGAAACAGGCTGGTCTTGACCACCAGGCGGCTGAAACGGCTCAAGCGATGCACAGGGGCGCCGAACCTGCCGCCGCTGAGCAGGCCCAGGAATTCCCGCAGCACGCCGAAGCCGATGCCGCCCAGAATGACGCTGCCCGCGATCACCAGGTTGACCACCGGATCATCGCGGAAGGGCATCAGATTGTCGGGGCTCAGGGCGAAGCCCGCGTTGCAGAAGGAGGAAACAGCGTGGAAAACCGCGCTGAAGGGGTGAAAAAAGCGGGGATCATGCAGATAGAGCAGCATGGCGGCAAGGGCTTCGATACTGAAAACCAGGGCCAGCACCTGGCGCACAAAAGCCGCCAGATTGAAATCGCCGCCCAGCAGGGCCTGGCTGACCGCCTCGCGGTTGGTAAAAGGCACGTTGTTGCGCCAGAGCAGAAAGATGATGCTCGTATAGGTCATGACGCCCAGGCCGCCCAACTGGATCAGGAAGAGCAGCACGCCCTGGCCGAAGGGGCTGAGCACCGAACTGATGTCCACGGGCGTGAGCCCGGTGACGCAGACCGCCGAGGTCGCCAGAAAGCAGGCGTCCAGGGTCTGCAGTTCCCGGCCCGGATGCCAGCTCGGCGGCAGGCAGAGCAGCACGGTGCCCAGGGCGATGGCTCCCAGAAAGGAGAAGACCGGCCAGGTAAGAGGGCTGAACAAACGCTTGCACTGCATTGCAGTGGTGTATTCCAGGCGTGGGGGGATTGCAAGGCGCGCCGCCCGCGCCGAAGCGGGTCAAGCCCTTCGGGCCCGGAGGCTTTACGCATGCAGGCCCCTGGGGCTTCCGGCGCGGGCGGGCTTCCGGGAGACGGAAAAGGCCCGCCTCTGGGGCGAATCCGTCCGGGAGGCTCCGCAGCGGCCCGAGCCGGTATATTTTTTAGCCCCGCGCGCGGCGGCCTTGCCTGAAGCTCCACCAGGGGCTAAAGTAATCGCGCTGTCCTCTTTCATACTTATTCAATTCCACAACGGATGCGCCCCGTTTGGAATCCCCTGTCGGTGAGGATGCCATGGCCGTTACTTCCCCGGGCAAGACATGCATACAGATGGAACGCCGCCGTGTCCTGCTGGGCGCGAGCCTTCTCTGCCTGGGCATTCTGGTCCTGTCCGCCTTTTCCTGCTGGAGTTTTTCCAGCCTGCTCGCAAGCCAGACCAGCGACCACGCGGTCAAGCTCGCCCGTTTGTCCATCAGCAAGGATCTGGCCCTGCGCGCCTGGGTGGCCGATCTCGGCGGGCTTTACGCGCCGGTGACCCCGGGCACGCCCCCCAATCCCTGGCTGGCCCCTGAAAACCGCGATTTCACCCTGAGCAACGGCATGGCCGTCACCCGCATCAACCCGGCCTATGCCTTCCGCCTGGTGCAGGAACGCTGGATGAAGGCCTCCACCGGCCAGGGACGGCTGGT
>NZ_CP014229.1:0-160000 GCF_001553605.1 Desulfovibrio fairfieldensis | reverse complement strand
AAGCCGCAACCAGCAGCCAGAACGCCCCCGGCGCGCGAAAACTTGTTGTATGTTGTGCCATATATTCACTCCCGTTTACCGCCCGGCTTGCCTTCAACCGGGAAGATGCGTACACAGGCCGGAATGCGCGCCGCGCCTTGCGGCGTCCCTTCCAACCCTGGCCGCCCGTCAGCGGCCGTCAAAATTCTCCAGCCGGAGACGCCCATGAATGATCACTCCGACGACGCCCCGCTCTTGCCGGGGCTGAAACCCGTGCTGGAACTGCTCGCCTCCGAGCCCCAGCGCGTTGATCTTGTTTTCTGCAAAAAGGGCCTGCACGGCCCTGAAGCGCGGGAGGTGCAGAACCTCTGCCGTCAAAACGGCGTACGCTTCAGCCTGGTGGACGGCGCGGCACTGGACCGCCTTTGCCGGGGCCCGCGCCAGGGGCGCGACGCCGTGGCCCACCAGGGGGTGGTAGCCCGCCTGGCCGTTACCGGCTTCTGCGGACTGGAAGAATTGCTGGCCGCCGTGCCCGACGCGCCCCTGCCCCTGCTGCTGGCCCTGGACCAGGTGCAGGATCCCGGCAATGTGGGCACGCTCTGCCGCACGCTCTACGCCTTGGGCGGAGCGGGCCTGCTGCTGCCCCGGCACAACAGCGCCTACCTGGGCCCCGCCGCCCGGCGGGCCGCCGCCGGGGCTTTGGAGCATCTGCCCGTGGCCCAGGTGACCAACTTGGCCCACGCCCTGGACAGCGCCGAGGAAGCGGGCCTGACCATTTACGGCGCGGGCGGCGCGGGCGGCGCGCCCGGCCCCAACAGCCTGGACGCCTTTGCGGACGGCATGCGCCTCCCCGCAGTGCTGGTGCTCGGCAATGAGGACAAGGGCCTGCGGCCCGGCGTGGCCAAACGCTGCGCGCATATGCTGCGCATTCCGCTGGCCCGGCCTTTTGATTCCCTCAACGTGGCCCAGGCCGGAGCCGTGCTGCTGGGCCTGGCCGCGTCGGCACGCTCTCGGGGCTCTGTAGTGTAGTTCGGCGGGAAGATAAAAAACTATAGAGCTGAAATAAAATTAGCCGGAAGTATTCTTTCCCGGACGAACGACGCCCCTAATAAACATGAAAAAAGGAGGACTGTACAGAGTCCTCCTTTTATTTTTTAGTCAATATAAAATGTATATTCTTTCTAAACTTTATCTAAACATTATTTATACGTCCCTCTTTGCGCATTGTACAATAACAAAACAACTGTTAGAGCATGTTGCATTGCCACGGCGACATAACCCATGCGGGCTGAGGACACCACAACGCACGGGGAGGAAAGATGAATATCAGATTGGCCCGGCCTGGGGACAGCGCGGCGCTGCTGCGCATTTACGCGCAATATATCGACACTCCGGTGACCTTTGAGTACACCCTGCCTTCGGAGAACGAATTCGCCGCGCGTATCGGCGCCATTTCAGCGGAGTATCCGTATCTGGTCTGTGAGGAAGACGGCGAAACGCTCGGCTACGCTTACGCCCACCGACAGGCCGAGCGCGAGGCGTATCAGTGGAACGCGGAATTATCCGTGTATCTCGATCCCGCCTCGACCTCGAGGGGCATCGGCGCACGGCTGTACCGCATGCTGCTGGACATTCTGCTTTTGCAGGGCGTCAGAACGGCATATGCCCTGGTCACGCTTCCCAACCGCAAAAGTGAGCGGCTGCACGCCTCTCTGGGCTTCCAGACGCTCACAATCCAGCGCAAGGCCGGTTTCAAAGGCGGCACATGGCACGACGTTGCCTGGTATACAAAAGACCTCGCTCCCCATGACGCCGATCCGCAGCCGATTTTGCCTGTGGAGCGGATCAGTGCGGAGCGGCTGCAACAGATCCTGAACACGCGTCCGTAAGCCTGCCCGGATAGACGCCGCCGCGCACCCGCCCGAATTATCTCACATAAGTGGGGATGTTGATGAACACGTCGCGGGTGAAGGTGATCATCCGCTCCATGAGCCAGGGCAGAGCCAGCAGCAGGGCAATGAACATGCAGACGATTTTGGGGATGAAGGTCAGGGTCATTTCCTGAATCTGGGTGGCCGCCTGGATCACGCTGACCACCACGCCCACGCCCAGGCCCACGCCCAGCATGGGCAGGGCCATCATCAGACAGAGTTCAATGGCCTGGCGGCCGAAACCGATGACGAAATCAGGAGACATCTGGCTGCCCTCCTCGGGAGCGAAAGTTAGAGCATTTTCACAATGAAATTACTCTGTACTGTCAAAATGCCCGGCCTTGTGAAACAAGGACCGCAAGATTTCCATAGGCGGGCTTTGCCCGCCGTAAAGCGCAAATCTCAAGCACAATACACTCTAAAGCAAAAAACTGTTGACCAGCGAGCCCACCAACAGATTCCAGCCGTCCACCATCACAAAGAGCAGGAGCTTGAAGGGCATGGAAACCATCATGGGCGGCAACATCATCATGCCCATGGCCAGCAGCACGCTGGAAATGACCATATCCAGCACAAGAAAGGGAATGTAGATCAGAAAGCCGATGGTGAAGGCCGTCTTGAGCTCGCTGATCACATAGGCGGCGGCCAGCAGCATGGTGGGCACTTCTTCCTTGTTCTTGGGAAGTTCCATCTGGGTGATGGCATAGAAGACCGAGAGGTCCTTCTCGCGGGTGTGCTTGAACATGAAGGTGCGCAACGGGGCCTGGGCCCGGTCCAGCGCCACCTTGTAGTCGATCTGTTCGTTGAGATAGGGTTGCAGGGCCTGATCGTTGATCTGCTTGCCCACCGGAAACATGATGACCACCGTCATAAAAATGGCGAGGCTGGCAAGGATCTGGGTGGGCGGCAGCTGCTGCACGCCCATGGCTTGGCGCAGAAAGCTGAAGACGATGATGATGCGGGTGAAGCTGGTGACCGTGAGCATGATGGCCGGGGCCACGGAAAGCACGGTGAGCAGGAAGAGGATTTCCAGCAGCACCGAGACTTTCGTCGGTTCCGGCGCGCCGCCGGACAGCGTGAGGGACATGGCGGGCAGGCTGAGATCCTGCGCCGCGAAAGCCAGGTCAGGCAGCAGGATCAGCAGGCTTGCCGTCAGCAGGCCCGCCGCGCCGGGCTTCCTCCATGATCTCGTGAAAATCTGCGTCGTGCGGCTCATGGTGCGCGTCTTCCTCCGTCAGAAGGGTGATCTGCTGGTCAGTAACCCCCAGCAGCAACCTTCTATTCAAGAAACGTACCACCATAAGTCCTTTGCGCGGTCCCAGCGGCATCTGGGCCTCCATGACCAGCGCGCCGCGCGGCAGGGCTCCCGGACGCGGCAGAAAATTGAACCGCCCGTAGCGCCGCACCAGCCAGACCAGCAGCCAGAGCACGGCCAGCAGCAAAAAAAGAATGCCCACGGCCTGCATATAGCCGCCCCAACTGAACGAGGTCTGGCCGAGGCTGGAGACGTGGCCGCCCGCAACGGCCTGATTCGCGGCATGATCCGTCGCGCGCTCCACGGCCTGGCCCATGATCCGGCCCGCCTGCTCCAGACCGCGCGCCACATGCTCACCGGCTGCCCGGACCGCGTCCTCCAGGCCCATGGGCCGCGGAACCGCCGCGGCACCGTCCACCACGCCGCGCACCGCCTGGCCCGAAAGGCCGGGGTCAGTCGCGGCGGCCGCCACTGAAACGTACCGGCTAGCCAAGCTGCTTCACCCGCTCAATGGGACTGATGATGTCGGTGAGGCGCACGCCGAATTTCTCGTTGATGACCACGGCCTCGCCGCGCGCCACCAGTTTGCCGTTGACATAGACTTCCAGCGGCTCACCGGCCAGCTTGTTCAACTCCACCACCGAGCCCTGGCCCAACTGGAGCAGTTCATTGATCAGCAGGCGGGTACGGCCCAACTCCGCCGAGACGTCCAGCGGGATGTCCAGGATGAAATCCAGTTCGCGTTTGAGCTTGTTGTCCCTGGGCTGGCGGGACATCTCGGTCATATCCTTGAAGTGGGCGTCCGTGGTCTGGCCGCCGCCTCCCGCGCCCGCGCCGCCGAAAGTGGACGGACCGCTTTTGTCCTCCTCATCCTCGGCCAGGGCTTCGGCCCACTGCGCGGCCAGAGTCTCGTCGTCCACGGGCGAACGCTCCTGGTCCCCGGCGGCGGCTCCGGCGTCCCCGGCCTCAGCCTCCGGCGCTCCGGCATCCCCGCCGGGCTGGCCGGCTTCTTCTTCCTCAAGCTGTGCCGCCCACTGCGCGGCCAAGGCTTCCTGATCGTCCTGCGACATGACGTACCTCGTTATCAGCTCCGTCGCGAGGGTCCGCGTTTGCGGCCCCGCCGGAGCGGCTTAGAGCGCTCTGACATTGAAAATATCCAAACGCTCTGTGCGGATTCTCGCGAAAAATCCGCGCCGCGAACGTATCGCAAGGCAAATTCATTTCGCCGTTACGCGAGACGTCCAAGCGCAAAATACGCTCGCGGAACAAGCACCGGCGCGGGCTTATTCCACCACAAAATCCGTAAAATAGACTCGGATCACGCGTTGCGCGCCCAGAATCTGATTGAGCCGCGCCGCCACTTCGGCCTTGAGCAGCACCTTGCCGTCGGGCGTGGCAATGTCCGTGAAACTCTTGCCCGCCAACAACATGATGACGGCATCGCGGATGCGCGCATTCTGGGCTTTGAGCGCTTCCGACACGTCGGCATTGACTTCCACTTCCATGCCCAGCTTGAGATAACGCCGCCCGCCGGGGTCCGACAAGTTGACCGTGATGGGCGGCAGAGGCAGAACCAGGCCCGCGCTGCGGGGCAGATCGCTCTGGCGCTCGATGCGCGGCGCGTCGGCCGCGTTTCCGGCTGAGCCGGAGACCGGGGCTCCGGACGCGGGCGCGGACGGGACCGGTGTCGAGGCGCCGCCCGCTGCCGCCGAAGGGGCGGGGGCTTCCGTCTTGGCCGGAGCCGGCGCGTGGGCCGCGCCGCTGCCGGGCGTGCGCAGATACAGCCACCAGTACGCGCCAAGGCCCGCGCCGCTGAGCGTCATCAGCAGAATCGCCAAAAGAATGACGAGGCGCTTGGCTTTGGATTTCTTCTTGGGCTTTTCGGCCTGCCCTTCCGGCAGGGCCGGGGCTTCCCTGGCGCTGTCCTTGGCTGCCATATATACTTACTCCGGACGGGTTGAAACCGGCCTGACGGCTCAAGACCGGGCCGGTCTGAATCATGCAGGCTTTATGCCAAACATTTATGTTCTGGGCGGGCGCGGCCCGAAAATATCCGTGCCGATGCGCACCAGGGTGGCACCTTCGGCCACCGCCGCCTCAAAATCCCCGCTCATGCCCATGGAAAGCTCGGGCAGGGGCAGGCCCAGTCGCACGCGCAACTCCTCACACAGGACGCGCAGACGCGCGAAGTGCGGCCGTGCCGCTTCGCCCGCGTCGAAGACCGGCGGCAGGCACATCAGGCCGCGCAGTTCCAGATGCGGGCAGTTCTCCACTATATAATCGGCCAGAACAGGCAGATCTTCAGCCATGATGCCGGATTTCTGCGGCTCGGCGGCCACGTTGACTTCCATGAGCACCGGCTGGCGCGCTTCCAGGACGGCCAGACGCCGTTCCAGGCCGTCAGCCAGCTTGCGTGAATCCAAGGTATGGATCAGGGCGAAGGCCCCGGCCACCTGGGCGGCCTTGCGGCTCTGGACGTGCCCGATCATATGCCAGCGCACGTTCCGGCAGGCGGGCTCGCCCGCCAGTTCCTCGCGCTTCTGCAGGGCCTCCTGCACGTAATTCTCGCCGAAATCCACCTGCCCGGCGCGGGCCACGGCGGCCACGTCAGCGGCCGGATGCAGCTTGGACACCGCGATCAGGGCCACGTCCTCCCGCCCGCGGCCCGCGGCCGCGCAGGCCGCGTCCAGCCGCTCCAGAACACGCGCATAACGCTCGCGCAATACGTCTTCGGCACTCATGCCCGCTACTCCGCCATAAGGCCCAGGTCGCGCAGAAAGGCCGGATCTTCCGTCCAATGCTCGCGCACCTTGACCCAGAGTTCCAGATGCACCTTGCCGCCCACCAGCTCCTGGATGTCCTTGCGGGCCTCGCTGCCGATCTGTTTGATGGAAGCGCCCGCCCGCCCGATGACCATGGCCTTGTGCATGGGCCGGGCCACGTAAATCACGGCGTGGATCACGGTCTGGCCGCGCTCCTCGTCCTCTTCCCAACTTTCCACGTCCACGGCCACGGCATAGGGCACTTCCTGGCGCAGATGCAGAAAGAGCTTTTCGCGGATGATCTCGGCGGCCATGAAACGCAGGGAAGCGGTGGAAATCTGGTCCTCGGGGAACTGCGCGGGCCCTTCGGGCAGTTTGGAGCGGATCAGGGCTTTGAGCTCCGGCAGGCCGTCCCGACGCAAGGCCGAGGTCGGAAAGATGTCGGCCCTGGGCCACATTTCGTTCAGGCGGGTCAGCAGGGGCAGCATCCGGCTTTTGTCGCTGAACAGGTCCACCTTGTTGACCACCACGATCATGGGCCGCTCGTCGCTGGCCAGGGCTTCGGCCACCGGGGCCAGATCCCGGTCCAGAAATTCCGGGTGCCGGATGTAAAGATGGGAATCCAGAATGGGCATGATCACGTCCGCCTGACCGAGGCTCTGCCAGACCGCCTGGATCATGGTTTTGCTCAAACGGCCGCGCACCTGGGTCAGGCCCGGCGTATCCATAAAGATGACCTGGGCCTCCTCGTCAGTGAGAATGCCTACGATCTGATTGCGCGTGGTCTGGGGTTTGGGCGTGACAATGGTCACTTTCTGGCCCAGCAGGGCGTTCAACAGCGTGGATTTTCCGGCATTGGGCGGGCCCATGAGCGCCACCCAGCCGCAACGATAGGTATGATCCGTCATTATCTTCTCCCCGGCGGATCGCGGGCTGTGCGGGGCCGCCGTTAGATATCGTGACCGCGCCGACGCGAAGCGGCGCGAAAACAGACCAGAGCAGATTGACTTTGAGAATTGACATTCTCAAAGTTGACGCTGCCCTCAGCCTGCGGCGGGAACGCGGTCCCGCCTTGGTTTCAGGCGCGGGCGTCCGCTTTCGCAGCCGCCGGAGCAAAGTAATTTTGAAAATTACTTTGCTCTGAGAAAGACGCCGCCCGGCATATGACCGGCACGGCAGGAAGACGGGCGCGGACAAGCCCGGCACGCCTTCCATACGCGCTTCATCTCCCATATCCCACGGCCGGGGTCAAGGCCGGGAGCGCGCGGCAAGGGGCGGTTCAGGCCCCGGCGTGAACGCTGAAGCCGTCCTTGCCCCGCTTCTTGGCCTGGTACAAAGCGGCATCGGCGTTTCTGTACAATGTGGCGAAGTCCTTGCCGTCCCTCGGCGCCAGGGCGATGCCGATACTGGCGGTAATACCGAAGGCGTAGGTCTCCGACATAAAGCTCTTGCGCAGGGCCGCGCCCAGCTTAGATGCCTTCCGCTCCACCCAGGCCCTGCCGGGCACCGGCAGAAAGGCCGCAAACTCGTCGCCGCCGATACGGCCCGCGATATCCGTGTCTCTGAACTGCCGCTTCAATTCCAGGGCAAATTCGCGGATGACCATATCGCCCACGGCGTGTCCGAAATCGTCATTGACCCGTTTGAAGTCGTCAATATCCAGCATAAAAAAGGCGAAGCGGCGGTCCTCGGTCTTGCATGCGGCCAGAATCTCGCTGATGTGCTGTTCCGTGGCCGCCTTGTTGTACAGGCCGGTCAGCGGGTCCAGCCGGGCCTGGGCGGAGAGCCTGCTTTCCCGCCTTTTTTCCTCGTCGATGTTCTGGCGGAAAGAAAAAATCCGTACGGATTTGTCTTCATCCCAGAAAAAAATGCGGGCCGTGATGCGCAGCCAGTAATACGCCTCGCCGTCATCAGTGGAAAGCATGACTTCGCAGACCTGGCGATCCGTGCCGTTGGCGTGGGCCGCAAGCACATTGTCCGACAAGAAGGCGTCCAGATACCGCTGCCGGTGCTCGGCCTTGATCTGCTTTTCAGCCACATGATGCAAAAAGCGGTCGTAGGGGGCATCGCCCGGCAATCCCAGGCTTTCGAAATAGGCGCGGGTTTCCTCGTTGGCGGCGCAATTGTGGGTCATATCCATCTCATAGATATTTTCATACAGACCCTTGGCGGCCTCCATAAGTATCTGCTGATACTGGTATGCCTTCCAGTGATGCTTTTCCTCGTCGATATTCTGCCGGTAGACGATCATCCGCACGGACTGGTCGAAGGGCAGAACAAAGATGCGCGCTATGATGCGCAGCCAGTAATAATTCTTGCCGTCCTCGGAGATCATGAATTCATAGCGCAGGCTGCGCACGCCCTCGCGGTAGGTCCGCAGAACCCTGTCCGGAGAAAAGGTGGCCAGATAGCCACGGCGGTCCTCTTCCCGGATCTGCCGGGCCGCGATATGCCGCAGGGCCTCCTCGAAGGGCGTGTCGCCGGCAATGCCCAGCCGCTCGAAATAATGACGGGTTTCCTCGCTGTCCGCCCTGTCGCGGGTGACGTCCACCTCATAGATGCTTTCGTACAGGCCCTTGGTGGCCTCAGTGATCAGCTTTTGGTATTCCAGGCTCCGTTCCATGCTTTCCTGGCGGAGCCTGGCGTTCCGGTTCCGGCTGTGCGCCAGGAGCAGAAAGCCCATCAGCAGCAGCCCGCAGCCCCCCGTCACAAACAAAATGAGCTGGGCGTCGTCGTTCATGGCGACCGGCGGCGTTTTGCCGGAACTGAGCAAGGAATGCGCGAAAGGGAAAAGGGCCATGCCCGCAAGCGGCAGAAACAGCAGAACAAGCAGCGTCCAACCGTGTGCCCTCAACCATGCGCTGAATCTTTCCAAGACGACGCCCTCTTTATGATGCCCTGCGGCGATCCCGGCGGCCATGTCTCGCGGAAAGAGCTGCGACAGCGTCGGATACGGAAGACAGCCCCGCGGATCATGCCGCAGCAACGACCAAAACCCGCTGCCGGACGGGGTGAATTCCGGTCCGGAAAGGCCGCGTTCCCCTCAGCGGCAACGTAACGCCCCTGTTTTCCGCACTCATTAAGTGTATTCCTTGCCCCGTCCCTTGTCCATATGACGCGCCGCTCGCTCTTGACGGCGCGCGGCGCTCCGCATAGTCTGCGCACCATGTTCTCGCTGTTTACCTACATAGCTCTGATTGTGGGCGTTAATTACGCTTTTGCCGTGACCCCGCTCGTTCAGCTGCCCAACGGCGACCTCTGGCCGCCGGCGTCGCTGATCGTGGGTTTTGTCTTTGTAGTGCGCGATTTCGCCCAGCGCCGCGTGGGGCACCATATTCTCTGGGCCATGCTGGCGGGCTGCGTGGTGAGCTGGTATATGGCCACGCCCCAACTGGCCGTGGCCAGCGCGGTGGCCTTCGCCGTGGGCGAACTGGGCGACTGGGCCCTGTTCACCTTCACGCACAAGCCCTTTTCCCAGCGCATCCTGATTTCAAGCCTGCTGGGCGCGCCCTTGGACAGCCTGGTCTTTCTGCTGTTCCTCGGCTTGGCGACCCCCTGGTCCATCGGCATCATGAGCCTGTCCAAGCTGGCCGGTTCCTTTCTGGTCTTTTTCCTGGTGCGCCGCCGCGAACGCCGCGAGGCCGGGGCCGAAGCCGCCTGATCCCCGCCACGGCCTTTCCCGCGCCTCCCTTCCCGGAGGCTACAGTCCGTAACGGCTGAGCTTGCGCCAGAGCGAAACCCGGTTGATGCCGAGAATCCGCGCGGCTCTGGTCCGGTTGCCGTCCGCATAGTCCAGAACCCGGAGGATATGCCGCTTTTCGTTTTCCTCCAGGCTTTCCGGCCGTTCTCCCGCTTCCGGCCCGGCTCCGGCAGCGGGCAGCAATTCCCCGCCGAGTTCCTCCGGCAGATGCGCCGGGGTGATCCGCTGCCCGTCGCTGAGCACCGCCGCCCGCTCCATGAGATTGCACAGCTCCCGCACATTGCCGGGAAAGAGATAGCCTTCCAGAACGCGCAGGGCCTGGGGCGAAAGCTCCGGTACGGGCAGGCCCGCGCGCCGCGCGCCCGTCTCCAGAAAAAAATGCGCCAGCAGGGGGATGTCCTCCCGCCGTTCCGCCAGGGCGGGCATGCGCAGGGTGATCACCGCCAGCCGATAGTAAAGATCCTCGCGGAAATTTCCCCTGGACACTTCCAGCCGCAGATTGCGGTTGGTGGCGGCCAGTACGCGCACGTCCACCTCAATGTCCCGCGTGCCGCCCACCCGGCGGATGACGCGTTCCTGCAGGGCGCGCAACAGCTTGACCTGCATGGCGGGCGACATTTCCCCCAGTTCGTCCAGAAAGAGCGTGCCGCCGCAGGCCGCCTCGAAAAGCCCCGGTTTACGGCGCACCGCCCCGGAAAAGGCCCCCTGCTCGTGGCCGAAGAGCTCGCTTTCCAGCAGTTCTTCCTGCAAGGCCCCGCAATTCACGGCCAGAAAACGTCCCCCGGCCCGGCGGCTCAGGGCGTGAATGGAACGGGCGGCCAGCTCCTTGCCCGTGCCCGTGTCGCCCAGGATGAGTACCGAGGCGTCCGAGGGGGCCACCCGGGCGATGGTCCGCTTGAGCTCGCGCATGACCGGAGCATCGCCCAGCAGCAGCGGCCCTTCGCGCGTTTCCAGCAGGGAGCGCATCCGGGCCACTTCCAGATACAGACGGCGTTTTTCCAGCGCCCTGGCCACGAGCAGGCGCGCCTCGTCCAGTTGGTAGGGCTTGGCCAGATAATGGTACGCGCCCTTGCGCATGGCCTCCACGGCGGTTTCCACCATGGGATAGCCGGTGACCACGATCACTTCAGTGCCGGGAAAGCGCGCGCGGACACGCTCCAGCAGTTCCAGCCCGCCCATGTCCGGCATGATCAGGTCCGTGAGGACCAGATCGTATTCCCCGTGCTGCAGCATCTCCAGCGCAATGCTCCCGCCCCCGGCCTGGGCCGTCTCGTGCCCGTCATGGGCCAGAACGCGGGCAAGATTGGCGCGGGCAATGGCCTCGTCGTCCACCACCAGAATTTTCGCCGCGGCTCCGTTCATCTTTATTCCCCCTTGTGCGCGTCCAGCGGCAGTCGGACGGTGAAACAGCTGCCTTCGCCTTCCACGCTTTCCACGCTGATCGTGCCGCCGTGCCTGCGGATGATCCCGAAAGCCACGGAAAGCCCCAGGCCCGTGCCTTTGCCCACGCCCTTGAGCGTGAAAAAGGGATCGAAAATGCGTCCCAGGCCGGCCTCGGGGATGCCGTCACCGCTGTCGCGCACGCGCAGCACGGCCTGGGCGGCGGCCTCGTCGCGCCGGGCCGTTACGGAAATCCGTCCGGGCAGGCGGCTGACGGCCTGGACGGCATTGAGCAGCAGATTGATGCAGACCTCCTGCAAACGGCGGCCGTCGGCGGGCAGCACGAGATCGGGCGGCACGTCGATGTCGATGCGCAGGCCGGGCGGGGTTTCACCGGCCACCAGGGCCACGGCCCGCCCCACCACGTCCGCCAGGGCCACGGGCTTCAGGCTGAAGTCGGACTGGCGCGCGAAATCCAGCAGGCCGCGCACGATGTCGCGGGCGCGGAGCACTTCCTGATGGATGTTGCGCAGCATTTCCGCCGGGAATCCGGCGTCGCCGCCGTGCGCGCCGCTCTCGCGCAGCAACTGGCAGGACGTGAAAATATTGTTCAGCGGATTGTTCAGCTGGTGGGCGATGCCCGCGGTGAGCACCCCCAGGGAAGCCAGCTTTTTTTCCTGCACGAGCTGGTTCTGGCTGCTCTCCAGTTCACAAATCATATGATTGAGCGCCTCCAGCACATGGCGGCTTTCCGCCTCGGCCCCCTCCAGAGGCAGAGGGGAAAAATCGCCCTTCACGACCCTGGTGGTGGCCTTCTCGATCAGCCCCAGGGCGTGCAGAATGCGCCGCCCCATCAGCCAGGCCAGGAAAAGCCCCACACCCAGCAGCGCGGCTGTGGAGAAGACCAGTTGCCGCCGCAGCGCGGAAACGATCTCAAGAATATGACCGCGCAGCCGTCCCACGAGCAACTGGGTGTCGGCAACCAGATCCTTGCCCAGCATGCGCACATTCTCCGCCTGCGGATCATGGGGAGAGCCGAGCGCCCGGAAACCGTCGCGGTAGGCCTCCATCCGGACGAGCAGCCCGGTCAGCCGCGCCCGGCCGGAGCCCAGAGTGCCGCCGGGCAGATCCGCCCCCGGCTTCCTGCGCAGAAGTCCACGGGCCCGGCTGATGACCTGGTCCACATAACGCAGACTTTCCCCCCTGTCCGCGCCGAGGCCGTACAGCAGGTAGTTCTTTTCACTGCGCCGGATTTCCAGCACGTCGCTCTGCAGGTCGTCCACGCCTTCGGCCAGGGCCAGGGTTTCCTCCAACTGCCGCAGATAATAATAGGAAACCGCCCCCAGCGTCCCCACGCCCACCAGAGAAAGCACGATGCCCAGCAGCACCTTGTGCCGTATGCTTCTGCCGAATGAGCGCAAGCGCCGCTTCATGCCCTTCATGACGTATCCCCCTGCGAGCCGGTGCGGTCCGGGTCGTCGGGCGACGCGCCCGCGCCGGATGCCGTGCCCCACCGGATGCAACTTGCAACGTTCCTGCCAAAACCGCCGGGATGCCCGGCCGGGATGCCCGGCCCCCAAGCCCCGAAATCCGGCGTTTCCGAAAACCGGGGCGCCGGGCTCCACTCCCCGGCCGCCGCCACGGCGTTACACTCCGGAACAGCCGTTGCAATATTCAACATATAAAATATGTTAATATTTTCACATTATTACCTGAAGCAAATCCGCCCGCTGCGTTACATTCCGCAACGCCGCCACCGGGCCATCCGCCCGGCTCTAAAAAATTTCTCATGGAATAACAGCTTGATACAAAAAATCCGGACTGGCACGCTCTTTGATATACCGGAAACAGACACGCGGCGACACAACGGCCCGCCACACCGCAAACCCGGAATGACTGCCATGAGCGTGAAAAACATCCCTTCCCCCCTGAGTCTGAAAGGCATGGCCCGGCTGCGGGAACGCATGGACGACCTGAGCGAGGCGCTGGCCTATGCGGACGCCGGGGAAACGGATCTGGCCCGCGAGGCGTACACGCGCGGCAGCGGTCATCCCAGAGTGGTGCTGGCCGTTTCCCGGCATGAGCACTGGAGCCGGGAACTGGCCGCCAGCGCCCTGGGGCTGGCGCAGCGTCTCGGGGATGCCCTCGTGCTGCTGAACCTCACCCCCCGGCCCGACCGGGCCTTCATTTCGCGGGCGGATTCCGCCGCCGAGCCGTGGCTGCGCCGGGCTTCCGCCGAAGGCGTTCCGGCCCGGCACCACATCCAGCCGGGCGGCATGGACGCCGTCAGCGACGTTGTGCGGGACATGGGCCGGGTGGACATGGTCATCTGCGCCCTGCGGGACGGCGTCCGCCTGCGCGGACAGCTTTCCATACCCGTGTATTGCGTCAGGGTCTGAACAGCTCCGCTTTCATCCATACCTCAAAGGAGGACATCATGCATATCACCGGACACGCCTCAACCATCGGCAAAACCCTGCTCTTCGGCGCCGCCAGCGCGACCCTGTACGTTCTGCTTTACTTCTATGCGGACGCTCTGGCCGCCTTCTGTTCCCAGGGCGGCGTCAGCGCCTCGGTCCCCATCGGCATCGCCCTGCTCTTTTCCTATGTGCACGGCAGCTTCGCGGCCAACCTCTGGCGGCTGCTCGGCGTGACGGCCCACACGGCTCCGGCTCCGGCCCCGACCTGCCCCGAGGAGGAAGAATCCGTTCTGTCCCTGCGCACTCCCGCGCACGCCTGACATCGGACCGGGGAGAAGATTATGGACCTGTTCGCGCTTGATTCCGCCAAATTCATCGACCTGAATCTGGTTACCGTGGGCTTTCTTTTCATTGTCGGCTTTATCGGCGGCCTGGTCAGCGGCTTCATCGGCTCGGGCGGAGCCTTCATTCTCACTCCCGGCATGATGGGCCTGGGTGTGCCGGGCACCGTGGCCGTGGCCAGCAATATGTGCCACAAATTTCCCAAGGCCCTGGTGGGCGCGCTGAAGCGCTTCCGCTACGGGCAGGTGGACGTCAAGATGGGGCTGGTCATCGCCGCCTCGGCCGGGGTGGGCGTGCAGTGCGGCATCGCCATCCAGCGGCATATCCTGGAACGCTGGGGGCAGGCCGGTTCGGACCTCTACGTGAGCCTGGCCTTTGTGGCGGTGCTGTTCAGTGTGGGCGGCTATGTGCTGCATGACGCCCTGCGCTGCAACCGGCGCAACGGCGACTGCGGCGGAACGCCCGCTCTGGCCCGCCGTCTCCAGGCCGTCAATCTGCCGCCCATGCTTACCTTCCGGCGCTCGGGTCTGCGCATCTCCCTCTGGTTCACCCTGCCCGTGGGCTTTGCCACCGGCATGCTGGCGGCCACCATCGCCGTGGGCGGTTTCATCGGCGTGCCCGGCCTGATCTATGTGCTCGGCGTGCCCGGCCTGATAGCCTCCGGCACGGAACTGGTGACCGCCTTTGTCATGGGTCTTTGCGGTTCCGTCAACTGGGCCCTGCACGGCATGATCGACATCCGTCTGGTGCTGATCATCCTGGGCGGCTCGCTGCTGGGCGTGCAGCTGGGGGCCATCGGCACCACCTATGTGCGGGAAAACATGATCAAGCTTGTCATGGGCACCATCATGCTGATCGTGGCGGTCAGCCGGGTCATAGCCATCCCGTGCTATCTGGAGCGCCTGGATGTTCTGACCATGGCCCCCGGCCTCCAGACCGGACTGAAGACCGCCAGCTTCATCTGCATGTGCCTGGGATTGCTCAGCGGCGCGGCCCTGATCCTTGCCGCCATGTGGCGGGGACGCGGAACGGCCGCAGCTCCGGCCGCCTGAGTGCGCCGCCCCTCAGCCTCGTGAGGGGAGCCTCCGCGCGCGAAACCGCCGGAATTCTCACTGCCTGTCGTGAGGATTCCGGCGGTTTTCCGTCTTCCGCAAAACGGGTTCAGACTCCGGCGGCCTGGGCCGCCTCCTCGGGATAGAGTCCTTCCATTCCGGCCAGGAAGGCTCCGAAACGATTTTCCAGCACGGCCTGCCGGGCCTCACGAGCCAGACGCAGAAAATAGGTCAGGTTGTGCAGGGAATTGAGCCGGAAGGAGAGCAGCTCCTTGCTCACATAGAGATGGCGCAGATAGGCCCGCGAAAATGTCCGGCAGGTGTAGCAGCCGCAGGCCGGGTCCAGGGGACCGTCGTCCTCGGCATATTCCTTGCGCTTGATGTTCACCTTGCCCAGCGAGGTATACAGCGTGCCGTTGCGGGCGTTGCGCGTGGGCAGCACGCAGTCGAACATGTCCACGCCCGCATGGATGCCGTGGGCGATGTCCAGGGGCGTGCCCACGCCCATCAGGTAGCGGGGCTTGTGCGACGGCAGCAGGGGGGCCGTATGGTAGAGCAGGTCGTACATTTCCGCCTTGCCCTCGCCCACGGACAGGCCGCCGATGGCGAAGCCGTCGAAATCCAGGGCGCAGATTTCCTCCACCGAGCGACAACGCAGATCCTTGAAAAAACCGCCCTGGGTGATGCCGAAAAGCAGATTGGAGCCCGTGCCCGCCGGATAGGCGGCGCGCGCCCGCGCGGCCCAGCGGGTGGTCAGGGCCAGGGAGGTTTCCGTATAGGCGTAGTCCGCGCCGTAGGGCACGCACTCGTCCAGCACCATCATGATGTCGGAATTGAGATTGCGCTGGATGGAAATGACTTTTTCCGGGGTGAACAAATGGCGCGAGCCGTCCAGATGCGAACGGAACTCCACGCCCTCCTCGCGGATTTTGCGCAGGGAGCTCAGGCTGAAGACCTGAAAGCCGCCGCTGTCCGTGAGCACGGCTCCGGGCCAGGAGGCGAAGCCGTGCAGGCCGCCGTGCCGGGCCACCAGCTCGTCGCCGGGCCGCAGATAAAGGTGATAGGTATTGCCCAGAATGATGGGCGCGCCGATGGCCGCCAGATCGTCGGGCGCAATGGCCTTGACCGAGCCCACCGTGCCCACGGGCATGAAGATGGGCGTGGGGATGACGCCGTGGGCCGTGCGCAGCAGCCCGGCGCGGGCCGCGCCGTCCGTGTGTTGCAGTGTAAAAACGGGTTCAGACATGGCGCGCAGCCTATCCGCAAGCGCGCCGCGTTGCAAGGCCCGCCGGACTCCGGCGCAGGGCAGACGCATCTAATTCCAGCCCTTGCAGGCCCCTTATCTGCCGTGATGATCCGTCAAAACCAGCCTTTTGTGCGCTGGCTGCGTCACTTGGCGCTTTTTGCTGCTCATGTACTTGAGTACATTCCGCGCAAAAAGTGCCATTTTTCTTGCCAGCGCGCAAAAATCTTATTTTTTAGGATTCTCCCGGCACCAGCCATCCGCCTGCGCTTCGCTCCGGCGGAGCAAAGATGGCTTCGCTTTTTTTGTTCGTTCCCCGATCTACCGGGGAATAAAGACTTTTTAGATGCGTCTGCCCTGGACTCCGGCGCGGACGGCCCCCTTAGAAGCCGCCAACGTGTACACATAACTATTGTAACGGGCTGATACGAATCATGGAGTCTCCCCGCGGCATTGAGCGGAGCCTCCTTTACTCCGCCGAAGCGCAGCGCGGGCGGCCGGCAGGCCTCCGCCCCGCCCTCCCGCCGCAAGGCCGCGAGGCGACACGCTTTTCCTTGTGCCGCACGGGCAATGTTGTTATGTTGCCTTTCTAAAAGTTGTCTAGTGTCTGATTTGAAAAGTCAGACCCGTAAAACCCTACGGGGTTTGCGGCGGCTTAGCCGCCGTGAGCAAGCCGAAAACTCCGTTTTCGGCGAAGCGATCTTACCACTTGAGACAGCGTCTTCAGTGGTACATGGTACCAGAGGTTTTCCCGAGTCGGGCGGCTTCTCCCGGTCCTGACGGACCGCCGCCTTCGCAGAGTTGTCTGTTCCGGAGCATTTCATGAGCTGCTGCGCCTTTACGCCGTCCCGCTGCCACATTGATCTCGCCGCTCTGCGGCGCAACTTCGCGCGTCTGGGCGAACCCGGTTCCATCATGCCGGTCGTCAAGTCCGACGCCTACGGCCACGGCCTGCTGCCCGTGGCCCGCGCCCTGGACGGGGCCGGGGCCCGGCGCTTCGCCGTGGGCACCGTATGCGAAGGCGTGGCTTTGCGTGAGGCCGGGCTGGGCCAGACCATTGTGCCGCTGATGGGCGCCATCAGCCGCGAGGACTGGCAAGCCGCCGCCGCCCATGATCTGACGCCCCTGCTCACGGATTTTGAGGACATCGAAAAAGCGGCGGCCTGCTGCCCGGCGGACAGGCCGTTCCGGGTGGCCCTCAAATGTGAGACCGGCATGAACCGCCTGGGCTTTTCCGCCGAGGAACTGCCCGCGGCCCTGGAAAGCCTGCGCCGCTTCCCGCGCCTCGCGCCCGTGCTGGCGCTCTCGCACCTGGCCTGCGCCGACATGCCCGACGAAACGGCCTATACCCAGGCCCAGGCCGAGCGCTTCGCGAGCATGTGCGCCGTCCTGCGCGAAGCCTTTCCGGACATCGCGCGTTCCCTGGGCAATTCCGCGGGGGCTCTGGGCCTGCCTGAAAGCCGCTATGAGGCCTGCCGTCCCGGCCTGGCCCTCTACGGCGGCAACCCCTTTGCCGGCACCGCCTGGGAAGCGCGCGGCACGGGCCTGGAGTGGGTCATGAGCGTCAGCTCGCCCGTCCTGCAGGTACGGCAGCTCAAAGCCGGGCAAAGCGTCTCCTACGGGCGCATTTTCACCGCGCCCCAGGCCATGACCGTGGCCGTGGTGGCCGCCGGTTACGCCACGGGCTTCGCCCGCGCCCTTTCCAACCGCATCGACCTGCTGATCAACGGCCGCCGCGTTCCGCAGGTGGGGCGGGTCTGCATGAGCATGCTGATGGCGGACGTCTCCTCCCTGCCGGACGTGCGGACCGGCGACACGGCCTGGATTCTGGGCGGCCCCGCCGCGCCGGGCCAGCGCCCGGTCAGCGCCCAGGAAATGGCCGACGAACTGGGCACTATTCCTTATGAGATCCTCTGTCTGATGGGCAGCACCAATCCCCGCGTCTACAGCTGAACATTACCCGCATTGACGGCAAAGTGTGAGTATTTCCTCCGATATTTGACAAGTGGGCAGCCTGCCCATATTGTCTCTTTGATGGCGGCCCACCTCCACTGAGGAGCGTCGGCCGTTCGGGCACGGACGCCGCATCCAAGAGGAAGAACAAAATGCCCACATGGGACTCAATAAAAAATCTCTTCAAAACAGCCGCAACCCATCAGCCGCGCCCATATGCCGTTATCCACGCCGCGTTCAAGCACGATGCGGGAGTCAGTCTGTTTTTCGTGGACCGACAACGACAATTGGAAAATGTGATCTGCTACATCAAGTCCGTCAAAAAAAACCGCATTCTTCTCAGATCCCGTAAAAATTTCCTTCCCGATATTCTTAACAATGAAAAATGCAGCATCTATTTCAAGCTGCCCTACGATGTGATCGTCAACGATCTCAAGCTGCCCTCGGCCACGGCCCGTTACGGTTTTTTGTGCAAAAGCCGGATCATCAGCAACGGCATTAATAAGGAAACCAGGGCCTGCGAGATCTCCATCTGCATGCCCGACCAGTACATTCAGCGGGAGTTACGCAAATACGAACGGGTCTATCCCAGTCTCGGCATGGTCAAGGCGGCCGGACTCTGGCTGCCCTTCAGCCGCCTGCCTGAAAACCAGCTTCAGTTCGGCACTCCGGACTTCATGTACCGTGAAGGCTGCCCTTCCCAGCTGCGCCTGGTCAATATCTCCGCCGGCGGTGCCAGAGTGCAGCTGGACAAAGTAGAATTTCTTGAAGAATTCAACAATATGGACGGCAAGCAGGTCATGCTGCTGGTCTCTCTGTGCAAAGCGGGCAACAAGCACTTCAGCGTGCTGGCGGTCTGCAAGTGCGTGGAAAGCACCTACAGCATCATTCTGCGACGCCTGACCCTCCGCCTCCAGTTCAGACAGCTCTGGGAATGCTCCGAGGAAGACCCGAACCAGCGTTGGCGGCCCGTGGACAAAGAGGGCGTGCCCGCCATTCTGGACTGGATCAATAACGATTTCTGCATCCTGATGGAGAAAAGCGGCGAGCAGATGATCTGACGCCGCACCCCTTTCCCGCCTCCCCCTCCTCCTCCGCCTCCCGTTACGCCGCCCGCCGGGCTTGACAGCCCGCCTTGCCGCCTGTATACAGCGTGTTCCTTGCTCGCGCCGGGCGCGCGGGCTGCTAATCCAAAAGGAGAACAACCATGCGGAAATTCGAAACCCTGCTGCTCCTGTCACCGGAGCTTTCCGCCGAAAACCGCGAGGGCATTCTGAACGCACTTGTGGCGATTATCGAGCGCGAAGGGGGCGTCATGACGGAAGTGGATCACTGGGGCATGCGTGATCTGGCCTATCCGGTGCACAAGCTGATGCGCGGCTACTACGTGCGTCTGGTCTATGACGCTCCGGCCGCGCTGGTGGCCGAATTGGAGCGCAATATCCGGATCACCGACGGCATCTTCAAATTCGTGACCGTCAAGCTGGCCGACGAAGTGGCCGGGGAGGTTGCCTAAATGGCCTTTAAAAAGAAATTTGCCCCGCGCCGCAAGTTCTGCCGCTTCTGCGCCGACAAGGAACTGCCCCTGAACTACAAGCGTCCCGACATCCTGCGCGACTTCATCACTGAGCGCGGCAAGATCATCGCCCGGCGCATCACGGGCACTTGCGCCCATCACCAGCGCCTGCTGACCCGCGAAATCAAACGCGCCCGCCAGATGGCTCTGCTCATCTACACCGCCACGCACGACTCCGTCGTCAAGAAAAAGAGCATGATCTAAGGGGGGCGCACATGAAACTGATACTTCGCGCCGATGTGGAAAATCTCGGCAATCTCGGCGATGTGGTCAACGTCAAGCCCGGTTACGGCCGCAACTTCCTGTTGCCGCAAGGCTTGGCCATGGTGGCCAGTGAAGCCAATCTGAAAGTCTTTGAACAGGAGCGTAAAAAGCTCCAGGCACGCATGGATGCCCTGCGCGCCGACGCCCAGGGCGTGCAGGCCCGCCTGGAAGCCCTGGAAGTGGTTATTCCCATGCATGTGGGCGAAAACGACAAGCTTTACGGCTCGGTGACCTCCACCATCATCGGCGACGCCCTTGCCGCTCTGGGTGTGGATGTGGACCGCCGCCGCATCCTGATGGACGCCCCGATCCGCACCCTGGGCGAACACCCGGTGCGCATCCGCCTGCACGCCAGCGTCATCGCCGTTGTGCCGGTGAAGGTGATTTCCGACCATCAGCCCGAGGAAGAGGAAGTCGTTGTGGAAACGGCCTCCGAAACCCTGGTTGAAGAAGCCCAGGCCGAGGCCGCCCAGTAGGCGCAGCGTGGCTTCTCCCCATGACAGCATGACCGCCCCCGGCCGCGAGGCCGGGGGCGGCTCGTCTTACGCAAAAGGCACAAATGGCGGAAGCGGCAGAGGCGGGCACGGCGGCCAGTCCTCGCCCGGCGCTGCCGCCCGCGCGGCGGAAGCCGATCTGCTGCGCCGCGTGCCCCCGCACAGCGCCGAGGCCGAACAGGCCGTGCTGGGCGGCGTGCTGCTGCGCCCCCAACTCATGCACAGCATTGTGGACATGCTGACCGCGGAAGACTTTTATCTGCCCGCCCACACCATCATTTTCCGCGCCTTTCTGGAGCTTTACCGCAAATCCGCGCCCATTGATCTCATTTCCACGGCCGAATATCTCAAAGGCCGCAATGAGATGGAGGACGCCGGGGGCGCGGTCTATCTCGCCGATCTGGCCCAGGCCGTGGTTTCCGGGGCCAATGCCGAATATTACGCCACCATCGTGCGCGACAAGGCCTTGCAACGCGGGCTCATCGAAGTTTGTTCCGGCATCATCAGCAACTGCTACGACGCCTCGCGCGAAGTCGCTTCCCTGCTGGACGAGTCCGAGCAGGCGGTTTTTTCCATCTCCCAGCGCACCACGGGCCGCGACTTCACGCCCACCAAGGACCTGCTGGACAAGGTCTTTGAAAATCTCTCCAAACTGGCCGACTCCAAGGACGTGATTACCGGCGTGACCACGGGCTATACCCGTCTGGACAAACTCACCGCCGGGCTGCAACCTTCGGACCTGATCATCGTGGCCGCGCGCCCGAGTATGGGCAAGACGGCATTTTCGCTGTGCATGGCCCTTAACGCCGCTGTGCGACAGAATGTGCCGGTGGCCGTCTTTTCCCTGGAAATGAGCAAGGAACAGCTCATGCAGCGCATGCTGGCGGTTTGGGGCAAGGTGGACCTGTCCAAGCTGCGGCGGCCCTCCCTGCTCAGCGACGACGACTGGCAACGCCTGTACACCGCTGCCGACGTGGTGGCCCGCGCGCCCATCTTCATTGACGACACCCCCGCCCTGACCACTCTGGAGCTGCGCGCCCGCGCCCGCCGCCTCAAGGCTGAAAAAGGCCTGGGCCTGGTGGTGGTGGACTATCTCCAGCTCATGCGAACCAGCCGCCGCACGGACTCGCGCGAACTGGAAATTTCGGATATTTCCCGTTCTCTCAAAGGCCTTGCCAAGGAGATGTATGTGCCGGTGGTGGCGCTCTCCCAGCTCAACCGCAAGGTGGAGGAACGCGGCGACAAGCGCCCCATGCTCTCTGACCTGCGCGAATCCGGGGCCATCGAGCAGGACGCGGACGTGATCATGTTCGTCTATCGCGACGACGTCTATAAATTCCAGAAGCCCTCCGAACGCCCGCCCCAGGGCGTGGCGGAAATCATCATCGGCAAACAGCGCAACGGCCCGGTGGGCGCGGCGGAACTCATGTACATCTCGCCCTACACCTCGTTTGAGGACATCGCGCCGGACTGGTCGCCGCCCCCCTCGGAAAGCCAAAGCTGACCCTCTACAGTATTTAACACTTGAAATACTCTACCGCGCGATGAGAGCAGAGTCGCTTTGAAATTGAGCCGATTTCAAAGCTGACGCTGCCCTCAGCCTATCTTGCCGTCGTCATCCATAAGCCGCCCAGCGGCAAAGCTGACGCGCGACGCAACCGTGGTTGCCAGAACGGGAAAGAGTGCGCCGGAATACGTAAGTTGATCACTCAAACACTACAGCAAAACTGTGATACCAGCCCGCGTTTGTCTTGCTGCTCTGTACTACAGTCCCATGCGGGTCTTTCCCCTCTCTTTTAGACTTTTCCTCAATTTTTCCGCCCGACTTCGGCGAATTTCGCGCAAAGGCTTGCGCCACAGGCTTTTGCGGACAAAAGTCCCGACGCGAGAAACGCGCAAAAACGCGCAATACCAACTTTTTCATGCCCTTTCGTTGACAAGCAGCGCAAAGCATGCTTTTGTCTCCACAAGGGCCGCGTACCGGTAATACGTTTTGCCGGATGGATGCGCGGGAAGATTGTTTTTTTTGAGAGGGTGTTTCATGTCCAAGTCCATTTATGTCGGAAACCTTCCCTGGTCGGCCAATGAAGAACAAGTTCAGGATCTTTTTGCCGAATACGGCAACGTCCTGTCCGTGAAACTCGTCAGCGACAGGGAAACCGGCCGCGCCCGCGGTTTCGGTTTTGTGGAGATGGAGGACGGCGAAGCCGATGCCGCCATCGAAGCTCTGGATAACTTCAGCTTTGGCGGCCGCACCTTGCGCGTCAACGAAGCCAAACCCAGAGCGCCGCGTCAGCCCCGTTACTAGGGCTTTCCGACGGGTCTCCAGCAAACGCCCCGGCCAGGTTCGTCCGCCGGGGCGTTTTTTATTTCCCGGCCCTACTGAGATGTCACCCCGCACCTGTCGGTTCAGCGTGAAGACCGCACAGCAAAAACGCGATTTTTACTGTGCTTACGCCGCCTGTGGCGGCGCGCACCCACTTACGGGTTTGCGACATGCGCCGCTTGACGCGACACCACGGCCTTTCCAAGACACAGAGTCGCAAAAGTCCGCCATGCGCGTCTTGCTGTTTGCCGTTCCGGCCCCGGCTCTGCCGCCCGCCGGGCAGGCTTTGCCTTGGAACGGCAAGGTTCCGGGCAGGTCCGCGCTGACCGCCCGCCACGGCAGGTAATTCCGGAGGAAAAAGCAAATGCACTCTTGGGATTTTCAATCACCCGGTCTGATCGCCTTCGGCGAAGGCAAGGCCGCATGCGTCGGCCCCTTGGTCAAAAACCGGATTTCCGGCAAAATTCTGCTGGTCACCGGACCGGTTCTGCTGCGTACGGGCGCGGTGGAACCCGTGCTGCAATCGTTGCGCGAGGCGGACGTGTCCTTTGCCCTCCATGCCGAAACCAGCGGCGAACCCACCAGCCGACATGTGGAAGACGCCCTGGCCCTGTTCCGCCGCGAGAACTGCACGGCCCTGGTGGCCTGCGGGGGCGGCGGCCCCATGGACCTGGCAAAGGCCGTGAGCCTGCTGCACGCCAACGGCGGCAGCCCGGCGGATTACGCCCGCAAGGGCGCATCCCCCAAAGCCGGACCGCCGGTATTCGCCCTGCCCACCACCGCCGGTTCAGGCAGCGAGGTTTCCGGCAATACGGTGATCATTGATGCCGCCACGCAAGAAAAACTGCTCATCGGTTCTCCTGCCCTGGTGCCGGTGGCCGCGATTCTTGACCCCCTGCTGACCCGCAGCATGCCTCCCTCGCTCACGGCGGCCACAGGCATGGACGCCCTGACCCACGCCATTGAGTCGTATGTATCCCGCAAGGCCACGGATATGACCATGCCGCTCTCACTGCGGGCCGCCGCGCGCATGGTCCGCTTCCTGCCCCGGGCCTGGAAACGGCCCGACGACGCCGAGGCCAGGCGCGAATGCCTGCTGGCCTCGCTGGAGGCGGGTCTGGCCTTTGCCAACAGCTCCGTGGCCCTGGTGCACGGCATGGCCCGGCCCCTGGGCGCGAAATTCGGGGTTCCGCACGGCTTGAGCAACGCTATGTTGCTGGAGACGGTCACCGCCTTTTCCCTTTCCGGCAATCCGCAACGCTACGCCCGACTGGCCCAGGCCATGGGCGCGGCGACAACGGGCCTTGACGATGCGGCCGCCGCCGGGCTGCTGCCGCCCCTGCTGCGCGATCTGGCGGCGACGCTGGGCATCCCGCGCCTGCGCGAACGCGTCAGTGAGGACGAACTGGCCGCGCAGTGCGGGATCATGGTGCAGGAGGCCCTTGCCAGCGGCAGCCCGGCCAACAATCCGCGCGAGGCCACGCCCGGGGACATCGCCCGGCTGTATAAGGAAGCCCTGTAAGGGACACGGACGAAACGCAAACAGGTCGCGACCGCCCGCGGGCTTTTCTCCGGCGAGCCGCCTTGCCGAGCGGCGCAAATTCTGCCATGATGCCCGCATTGACGCTGCCGCCTCATTGGGAGCGAATCTCCCCAATGAGAATCCGCGCTTGTGTCCGGCGTCAGACATCTTTTTGAGGAGGCAAGCATGCTTAACCCCAATCAATGTGTTCTCTACAGCGGCGGCGCTGCCGGAACGGAACAGTTTTTCGGCGCCCTGGCGGAAAGCTGGGGCATCGAGGAAGTGAACTACAGCTTTGAAGGCCATCAGATCGAGCGCAGCCGTGGTGTGCGCGTGCTCACCTCCGAGGAACTGGCCCTCAAGGACGTCAGCCTGACCTATGTTTCCAAGCTGATGAACCGCGAGTACACCCGCGCGCCCATTTTCCGCAAAGTGCTGCAATCCATCTGCTGGCAGGTCAGCAGCGGCGACCAGATCATCGTGGTGGGCGCCATCCAGCCCGACAACACGGTCAAGGGCGGCACGGGCTGGGGCGCGGAATTCGCCAAGATCTGCAACAAACCCCTGCTGGTTTTCGACCAGCCCCGCGGCACCTGGTTTATCTGGCAGAAAGACGCCTGGAGCGAAGTGGAACAGCCGGCCATCGAGCACGCCCACTTTGCCGCCACGGGCACGCGCTTCCTGGAAGACAACGGCCGCATCGCCATTCAGGATCTGTTCGCCCGCTCCTTCAAGCGCTGACGGCCGTCGGCGTTTATAAGTACGAAGTGTTTTCCGGCCGCGCCTGCCGCTTTGTCCGGCGGCGCGGCCTTTCCTTATTACCCGGACCGGAGGCCGCCCATGAGCCACCAATTCAGTGAAGCGGAACGCGCCGTCCTGCGCATCGTCCAGGCCGATCTGCCGGACACGCTTGCCCCGTATGCCGACATCGCCCGCGAGGCGGGCGTCAGTGAAGCCGAAGTGCTGGAACTGCTGGCCCGCCTGAAGGCCTCCGGCGCCATCCGCCGTTTCGGGGCCAGCATCAAGCATCAGAAAACCGGCTGGACCCACAACGCCATGGTGGCCTGGAAGGTGAACGAGGCGGAAGTGGACGAATGCGGGCGCATCGCCTCGCTTCACGACCATATCTCCCACGTCTATTACCGTCCCTGTTCCGTGCCTGACTGGCCGTATACCCTGTACACCATGGTCCACGGCCGCAGTGAAGAGGAATGCCTCAAGGTGGTGGATGAACTGCTGCATACCAGCCCGCTCAGGGAATACGCCATCCTCCGCAGCCTCAGGGAACTGAAAAAAATATCCATGACGTATTTCGCCTGACGGCCATGCCGCCGGGCACAAAGGAGAACCGCAGATGGACGATCTTTCCCGCCAGTTGTTTGAAAAAGCCTGCGCGCTGATCCCCGGCGGCGTCAACAGCCCGGTGCGTGCCTGCCACAATGTGGACAGCCTGCCCCTGTTCATCGCCGAGGCCCACGGCTGCCGCCTCACGGACGTGGACGGCCGGGAATACATCGACTTTGTGCTGTCCTGGGGCCCCATGATTCTGGGCCATGACGAGCCCTCGGTGACGGCGGCCCTGCGCGAGGCCGTGGGACGCGGCACCAGCTACGGCGCGCCCTGCCCGGACGAAGTGACCCTGGCCGCCGAAGTGGTGGCCGCCATGCCCGGCCTGGAAATGGTGCGCATGGTCAATTCCGGCACCGAAGCCACCATGAGCGCCCTGCGCCTGGCGCGCGGCGTGACCAAACGCCACAAGGTGCTCAAATTCATCGGCTGCTACCACGGCCATGCCGATCCCTTCCTGGCCGCCGCCGGTTCCGGCGTGGCGACCTTCTCCATTCCCGGCACGCCCGGCGTGCCTCCGGCCGTGGTGGCCGACACCCTGCTGGCCCCCTACAACGACCTGGACGCGGTCAAGGAATGCTTCGCCCGGCACGGCGCGGACATCGCCGCGATCATCGTGGAACCCGTGGCCGCCAATATGGGCCTTGTCCCTCCCCTGCCCGGCTTTCTGGAAGGCCTGCGCCTCCTGGCCGACCAGTACGGCAGCCTGCTGATCTTCGACGAAGTGATCACCGGCTTCCGCGCGGCCTTCGGCGGGGCCCAGGCCCGCTTCAACATTGATCCGGACCTGACCACCTTCGGCAAGATCATCGGCGGCGGCCTGCCGGTGGGCGCGTTCGGCGGCAAGCGCCGCTTCATGGAACACGTGGCCCCGCAGGGCGAGGTCTATCAGGCGGGCACCCTGTCCGGCAATCCACTGGCCATGGCCGCCGGTCTGGCGACCCTGCGCAAGCTCAAAACCCTGGATTACGCCGCCCTGGAAGCCCGTACCCGCGCCTTTGCCGAAGCCCTGCGGGACATCCTGCGGGCCAAGGGCGTGCCGGTGCAGATGCCCACCCTGGCATCCATGTTCTGCCCCTTCTTCAGCGAGGCCCCGGTCACCAACTTTGTCCAGGCCCAGGCCTGCGACCAGAAGCTCTTCACCAGTTTCTACAAGCAGATGCGGGCCCAGGGCATTTATCTGGCCCCCTCGGGCTTCGAAACGGGCATGGTTTCCTTCGTCCACAGCGACGACGACTTCAACCGCGCGCTGGACGCGGCCCGCAAGGTGCTTTTTTGAACCAGACGCCGCCGGTGTCGGCAGCCTCAGGGGCCGCTTCCCGAAAGGAAGCGGCCCCTTCTCTGGCCTGCCACGTCCTGAGCAAGGGCGGGCTGCCCCTGGCCCGACGGCTGGCCGCGCGGCTGGCCGCCGCTCCCTGGCGTGCGCCCGACGGCCGGATTGTGGCGGCCTGCCCGCTCAGCGCCCCGGCCCGACTGGCCGGGGACGGCATCCGGCCCGTTCACGACCTGGCCGCTTTTCTGGCCGAAGAATACCGCCGCCATACGGCGCACGCCTTTGTGGGGGCCACGGGCATTGCCGTGCGTGTGCTGGCTCCCCTGCTGAGGCACAAAAGCCAGGACTCGCCCGTCGTGGTGCTGGACCCGGCCGGGCGCTTCGTCATCAGCCTGCTCTCCGGCCACTGGGGCGGCGGCAATGACCTGGCCCGGCATCTGGCCCGCCTGCTCCGGGCCATGCCGGTGATCACCACGGCCTCGGATCATGCGGCAGGCCAGGCGACAGCATCCCCGGCCCTGGACCTGCTGATCCGGGACGCGGGCCTGCGCATTCTGGACTGGGATCTGCTGCCCAGGGCCCAGGCCGCCCTGCTGGAGGGCCGGAGTCTGCGCCTCTGGGATCCCTGCCAAGCCCTGCCCGCCGTCCTGCCTCACGTTTTCGAACTCCTTTCCGGCGGGGAAGGCGACGCGCCGCCCGTCCCCGCTCTTCCGGATGCGGACATCCCGCCCCTGCTGGCCGCCCACTGGCGACACCTGCCGCCGTCTCCCGGCCTGCTGCGCCTGGCCGTGCCCCGGCTCTACGTGGGCCTGGGCTGCCGCCGGGACATCCCGGAGGCCACGGCCCTGGCCGCGCTGGCGGAAGTTTTCATTGCCCGGAAGCTGGAAATGCGCGCCGTGGCGGCCTTGGGCACAGTGACGGAAAAAGCGGACGAGCCCGCCCTGTGCGCGGCGGCAGCCCGGCTGGACATTCCCCTGCGCGTTTTTCCGGCCGACGAGCTGGCCCGCTGCGTCACGCCCACTCCCTCCGAGGCCGCCGGGCGGCGTTTCCACCAGCCGCCGTTCAGCGTCTGCGAAGCCGCGGCCCTGCTGGCCGCGCGGGCGGACGGGCACAGCGCTCGCCTGCTTCTTCCCAAAATCGTTGTCCAGGAGCGCCTGACCCTGGCCGTGGCCCTGGCTTCACCCCCGGCAACCTCAACCCCAAACCAATCATGACCAACGCGCCTCTTTACGTGGTGGGCCTGGGTCCGGGCGACGCCCGCTGTCTCACGCCCCAGGCCCGTACGGCTCTGGATCAGGCCGCCTGCATCGCCGGCTACCAGCTTTACCTGGACCTGGTGCCGCCGGAACTGCTGCGCGGCAAGACCGTCATCAGCACCGGCATGCGCCATGAGGAAGAACGCTGCGCCGCCGCCGTGGACGCGGCTCTGAGCGGCCGGTCCACGGCCCTGGTCTGCTCCGGCGATCCCGGCGTCTACGCCCTGGCCGGGCTGACCCTGGAAACCCTGGCGGCGCGCGGCCTGCTGGAGCGCGTGCCCCTGACCGTGGTGCCCGGCATACCGGCGGTCTGCGCGGCGGCGGCCCTGCTGGGCGCGCCCCTGACCCACGATTTCGCCTGCATCAGCCTGAGCGATCTGCTCACCCCCTGGGAAACCATCCAGCGGCGGCTCACTGCGGCGCTGGAAGCGGATTTTGTCTGCATCATCTACAATCCGCGTTCCAAAGGACGGCCGCATCAGCTGGACCAGGCCCTGGCCGAAGCCAGGCGCGTCCGGCGGCCCGACTGCCCCGTGGGTCTGGTGCGCAAGGCCTTCCGGCCCGGCCAGGAAGTTTCCGTGCATGCCCTGGCCGACTTTGACGCGCGTCTGGCGGACATGCTCTCTCTGCTGATCATCGGCAACAGCGAAAGCCGCGTTCTCGGCCCCTATATGCTGACCCCGCGCGGCTACGCCCGCAAACATCGGCAATAACCAGTCCCCGGCCACGTTGAAAACTGTTTTCAGCGCGCCCCATTGACACAGTATGCCCGGCAACGTAAGCTCGCCCCAATTCTCATGTGCCGCTTTTGTCAAGGAGGAAGTCTGCCATGAAGAAATTTATGTTTCTGGCCTGTATCCTGACTCTGGCCCTGGCTCTGCCCGCTCTGGCGGCCCAGCCGCCCGTGCCCGACAAGCCGTTGGAGTTCAAGGGCTCCAAAAAAACGGTGATGTTCCCCCACGCGCCGCACCAGAAGGTGGAGTGCGTGACCTGTCACCACAAGGTGCAGGACAAGGAAAACTTCCAGAAGTGCGCCACTGCGGGCTGTCATGACGATCTGACCGCCAAGAAGGGCGAAAAGAGTCTCTTCTATGTGGTCCACACCAAGACCGGCCTCAAGCATCAGACCTGTCTGGAATGCCACACCAAGGTCGTGGCCGAAAAGCCCGAGCTGAAGAAGGATCTCACCGGCTGCGCCAAGTCCAAGTGCCATCCGTAGACCGGCCCCTTTTCAATGCTGCATGCGCGGTCTCTCGGGGCCGCGCATTTTTATTTCCGCATTTCTTCCTCCGCGCTCCTGTTCCGGCCGAGGGGTCAGGCCGTTTTCTCCACGAATTTGCGTCTTTGCCTATAAACTGATACATTTTTTTGCCGTTTCTGTATTAGAGCGGGGCGGAGTTTCGTTTCAGCCCGCGCCGCACGGATAACGACAATAACGCCGCGTCGCCGCTGCCCGTTTTTCCAGGCGTCAATGCCGGCGGAAACGCTGTGGAGCGGTGGTCCGCCCGCTCCGGCGCACGCGCGCCGCTCCGTCAACCCCATGAGGTTCGCATGGTTGCCGAGAAAATTGCTGAGACTGATGAAGAAATCATCGACCTCACCGAACTGATAGAAAAAGGCGAGGCCCCGGCGGCTGTTGTCCCCCCGGCCGAAAGCGTCAAAGAAGACATCAGCGTGCACATGCAGAGTCTCAACGACGGCCAGGCCCGGCAGGGCGACGCGGAAATCGACGCCCTTCTGGCCCAGATGGAAGCCGGCGACGAGCAGCCCGTGCCCCCGCCTCCCGCCGCGCGGGCTGACGCGCCGGAACACAAGGTCGATCCCCACGAAGAGCTCGACATGTCGGGCATGGTCGAGGTGGACAAGCTGCTCGACACTCTGGACATTCCGCCGCAGCCCCATGAGCGCGGGCCGGATGCCGCGCAAGACGCCGATCCCGCGGATCTGGACAATGCCGTGGATGATCTGCTCAACGCCATGAGCGGCTCCGCGCCACGGAAACCCGCTTCAGAGTCCGCGCAGGAACCGGATGTGCATGATCTCCTGGCCGCGGCCTCGCCGCAGCCGGAAGAACCGAATTTCGCCGACGACCTGGACGCCCTGCTGGCTTCAGCCGAGGCTCCCGCTCCGGCCGAAGCATCCGCTCCCGCACCGCAAGCCCGGGAGAATCCGGATTTGACCGCGGACCTGGACAGCCTGCTGGCCGGTCTGGATGCGGAGCAGGCTCAGCCCGCAACGGCGGAATCCGCGCTGGGCCAACCCGCCGCATCCCCGGCAGCGTCCGAGCCCGCGCCGGAAAAAGAGCCTGATCTTGAAATGGACTTGGACGCCCTGCTGGCCTCGGTCGACGCGCCCGCGTCACCCCAGCCGACGAAACGGTCCGGTTCCGGAGAGTGCGATGCATGCATAGATCTGGACAAGCTGCTGGCCCCCGCCGGAGCGGAGGCGACGCCCGCCCCCGCGCCGGAAGCCCCGGCATCTCCGACCCCATCTCCTGATCCGGCCCCGGAGCCGAGCGCGGACCAGAGCAATCCGCCGACCGGCCTGGACGCGGAACAGGATGCCGCCGCAACAGCGGAGCCCGAGCAAGCCCGACCCTCCACGCCCTCGACAGCGGCGGATCACATGCCGGAGGACGTTGCGCCGGAAGCGGCTCCTGATCTTGAGACAGATCTGGACGCCCTGCTGGCGGTCATGTCTCCGGATCAGGACATGTCGCCCGCCCCCGCTGCTGGTGACGCCGAAGAGGCGGGGAAAACCGACGCCGCCCGGCCGCCCCTGGAAGCCGAGGCACTGGAGCCGGAACCGGCATTGCCCGCCGACAGCATGGAAAATCTGCCGCAAGCCGAGGAGGCGCCGGATCTCCCCGCCGTGGAAGAGAACCCGGCGGCAGAGGAACGTCCGGAATCCGAACCGGAACTGGATCTGGACAAACTGCTGCGCAGCGCCATGCAGGAAGAAGCCGATGCATCCGCGACGCCTTTTGCTGCCTCCGAGGGAACGGAACAGCCCGAGACCGAACCCGCTGTGGTGGCTGACGTCCCGGCTGTGGAAGATCTTTTGCTCATGCCCGCCTCGGAAGAAGACTCGCGAATGGAACAGGCCGCCCGGACGGCGGACATCCCGGCAGATCCGGCGGCGCTGCGGGAACTGACGGAGTTGACGGAGCAGGCCGCCCGCCTGGACGAACGCCTCCAGCGTTGTGAAAGCGAACTGGCCGAGGCCCGGGCTCGCGTCGCGGCATTGGAAAAGGCCACCGCCGCGCCCTCGGCCTCTCTGGAAGATCTTCTGCGCGAGGGCAATCCCCTGCACGACCGTTTCGCGGCCCTGATCGCCTCCTCGGTGAGCCAAGCCCTGAAGGCCATGCCCTCGGGCGTCACGGACGCGGTCCTGGAGGAACGCCTGCAAAGCGTCAGCCTCTTGGGCAAAAGCGTGTCGGCGCGCATGGACGCGCTGGAAAGCCGCCTGGACACCTTGGAACCCCGCTTCAACCAGCAGGTGGAAAAGGCCGCCGCCGGTGCGGCGGCGCGCATTCTGCGCGAGGAAATCGCCAAACTGATACAGGGCTGATCAAGTCCCGGCAAAGCCCAGAGCGGATTAACTTTGAAATTTGTAAAATTTCAAAGTTAATCCGCTCTAACTGCAAGCCCCTCAAAATTCCCGTCCGGACGCCGCCGACGCGGCGTCCGGATTTTTTACATACCGGCGAGCCGCCTCATGCCCCGCCCGGCACGCGCTCTTGCCAAGGCCCGGCGGAACGCATATGCTGTTGCCCTGTTTTGCGACGCTGTCGCTTCCTGTCGAAAAAATAGAATTATCGCTGCTGCCGATGCGGCGGCAAGGCGTTTCAGCATTGAAATGCTCTCATGACGAACAAAAGGGGCGGGGGCTTGTGTTTCCGTTCTTTTACCCGTCCAGGCGACGAACCCGCTGTGGGTCATCCGGCCATTCCCCAAGGGACGGGTTTTTTATTTTCGCCGGAGCAACTCACTGATCCCGGCGGATACGGACTTTTGAGGCAGACATGGATAAGGATCGCAAGGAAGCCTTGCAGGTGGCCAAGGAACTGACCGCCAAATTCATTGAGACACGCACGGTTTCGCCGGGCAACTTCGCGGAAATCTTTCCCGCCGTCTACCGGGTGGTCTACGAAGCCATTCGCAACAGCGCGGATGAAACCGACGGGCCGCGGGCGTGAGCGCCTCTCCCACTTCCCCATCCGGCCCGGCTTCCGGTCAGTCCCGCGCCCATGACGCGGCCGTGGCCGGTATGTTCGGCCGCATCGCGCGTTTTTACGATTTGCTCAACCGGCTGTTAAGCCTGGGCGTGGACCAGTACTGGCGTAAGGTGCTGGCCCGCAACGTGCGCCTTGGCCAGGGGGGCGTTGTGCTGGACCTGGCCGCCGGAACCTTGGACGTGGCCCTGGCCGTACGCCGCCGCTACCCCACAGCCTTGGTGCCCGCGCTGGATTTCTGCCCGCCCATGCTGGCTCTGGGCCGTCGCAAGCTCAAAGACGAAAACGCCCGGCGCATCCTGCCCGTGGCCGCGGACGCCAAGCGGCTGCCCCTGCCCGACGCCTCGGTGGACTGCATCACCATGGCCTTCGGCATCCGCAACATTCTGCCGCGCGAGGCCGCGTTCGCGGAAATGCTGCGCGTGTTGCGGCCCGGCGGCCGGGCCTGCATCCTGGAATTCGGTTCCGGCCAGGAACGGATCTGGGGCGGGCTGTACAATTTTTATCTGAACCAGATCCTGCCGCGCGTGGGCCGGATGTTTTCCAAAGACCCGGCGGCCTATGGCTACCTGGCGGATACCATCCGCGCTTTTCCCACGGCCCGGAAACTGGAGGAGGAAATGCTGCGCGCCGGATTCGCCCGCGCCTGGCACCTCAAACTGACCTCGGGCATTGTCTGCCTGCATGTGGGGGAAAAGGCATAACAAACCTTGCAGGAAAATATCAGCCCGGAACTGTCCGCAATTATGGCAACGGTTCTAGGGCTGTCTTTAGAGCATAGAATGCTTGAGATTTCAGCTTAACGGCGGGCAAAGTCGCCTACGCAAATCTCGCAGGCCCTGTTTCACAAGGCCGAGCATTTTAACAGTACAGAGTACTTGCATTGTGGAAATGCTCTAGAGCGGATTTACTTTGAAGTTGTGCCGATTTCAAAGCTGACGTTGCCTTCAGCCTGCGGCGGGAACATGGTCCGTCATTGCTCTCTTTATCCGTAGCGCTGCTGTCCTTGTCTGTACGGCTCCTGCGTCGCCTGCAGCTAAAGCAACGCTCGTTTTGCTCGCGAACGGCTAAAGGCACCTTAGGCTTCAGGCGTGGGCGTCCGCTCTCGCGGCCGCCAGGGCATTTCAACATTTTCAAAGTTGAAATACGCCAAAAAAGATGGATTTTTTCCCCGGCAGGGAAGCGGCGATCGCCGGCCAGGGGGCAAAAAAACTTTTTTTACAGGCAGGCCAGCGCGACGATCAGCAGCCCCGCCGCCACCGCCGCCAGACCGGTCAGGCGCAACTGGCTCTCCGGGCGGGGCAGCAGGCTGGCCATGGCCCGGCGCATGCCGCCGGGAAACAGCGCCCAGCACAGGCCTTCCAGCACAAAGGCCAGGCCCAGGGCGCGCAGAAACAGGGCAAGATCAAATTGCATATTTTCTGGTGACGGAAAATCAGGCTTTTGTAAAGGAAAGAACCATGATCACATTTGAAGCGCTGCAGAAACGCCGTCAACCTCTGGCCGTGGTGGGCCTGGGGTATGTGGGCCTGCCCCTGGCCGTGGCCCTGTCGCGGCATATGGACGTGCTGGGTTTCGACATCAATGCCGGACGCATTGCGGAACTGGCCCAGGGCCACGACCGCACCCGTGAAGTCAGCGACGAGGGGCTCAGGGCCGCTACGGTGCGCTACACCAGCGACCCGGCTGACCTGGCGCAAGCCGCGGTGATCATCGTGGCCGTGCCAACGCCCATCGACGACCACCGCTCCCCGGACCTCACGCCCGTGGTGGGGGCCACCACCACCGTGGGCCGCCATATGTCCAAGGGTTGCGTGGTGGTCTATGAATCCACGGTCTATCCCGGCCTGACGGAAGAAATCTGCGTGCCCATCCTGGAGAAGGAATCGGGCCTGCGCTTCGGCAGCGACTTCACGGTGGGCTATTCGCCGGAGCGCATCAATCCCGGCGACAAGGTTCACACCCTGGAAACCATCACCAAAATCGTTTCCGGCTCGGATCAGGCCACGGCGGACCTGCTGGCGCAAATCTACGGCTCGGTGGTCCGGGCGGGCATCCACCGCGCCTCCAGCATCAAGGTGGCCGAGGCGGCCAAGGTCATCGAGAACACCCAGCGCGACCTGAACATCGCCCTGATGAACGAACTGGCCGTCATTTTCGAGCGCCTGGGCATCGATACCCTGGAGGTGCTGGAAGCGGCGGGCAGCAAATGGAACTTCCTGCCCTTCCGGCCCGGCCTGGTGGGCGGCCACTGCATCGGCGTGGATCCCTATTACCTGACCTTCAAGGCCGAGGAACTGGGCTTTCATCCGGAAGTGATCCTGGCAGGGCGCCGGATCAACGACAATATGGGCAAATACGTGGCCGAATGCGCGGTCAAGCGGATGATCAAATGCGGACGGGTCGTCAGCGGCGCGCGGGTGGGCATTCTGGGCTTTACCTTTAAGGAAAACGTGCCGGACCTGCGCAATACCCGCGTGGTGGATGTGGTGCGCGAGCTCAGGGATTACGGCGTGGACGTGCTGGTCAGCGACGCCCAGGCCGATCCGGCGGAAGCCCTGCACGAATACGGGCAGGAGCTGGTGCCCCTGGACGAACTGCGCAATCTGGACGCCCTGATTCTGGCCGTGTCCCACCGGGAATACACGGCCCTGACGCCCGACGAGCTCAAGCGTCGCTTCGCGGATCCGGACAAAGCCGTGCTGCTGGACGTGAAGGCCTTTTTCGATCCCTCGGCCATGCGCGCGGCGGGCATCGACTGCTGGAGGCTGTAGAGCCGGTGTGCCTGCTGATCTGCGCGGCCACGGGCCGGGAGCTGGCCGCCCTGGCCCCGGCGCTCTTTCCCGAAGCGGACGCTCTGGAGGAAATGCGCCTCATTCCCATGCGCCTCAAAGGTCGGGAGGCGCTGGCCTGCGTCACCGGCGTGGGTCCGCTCAACGCGGCGCTGGCCATGGGCCATTGCCTGGGCCGGGCGGCGGCGGAGAACCGGCCCGTCACAGCGGTGCTCAACGCGGGTCTGGCGGGCGCGTTTGATCTGGACGCGCTGCCCCTGCGCACGCTCTGCCTGGTGCGCGAGGAAATCTGGCCGGAATACGGCCTGCACGACGGGCGGCATGTGACGGCCAGGGCGTTCAGCTTTCCGCTCTGGCGGCGCGGCGCGGAAGACGCGGGGGATGCGGAGGTCTATGACCGCCTGCCCCTGCCCGGCCCGGAGGCCCTGCCGGAAGTCGCTCTCAAATCCGGCGGCATGGATGCGTTTACGGAATGCCGCTCGCTGACCGTGGCCGGAGTCAGCGCCAGCTTTGACCGGGCCCGCGAGCTCTGGAACCGCTATCACGCGGAGTTGGAAAACATGGAGGGCTTTGCCGTGGCCTATGCCTGCGTCAGAGCCGGGATTCCCTGCGTGGAGATCCGTTGCGTATCCAACAAGGTGGGTCCGCGCAGAAAAGAGGAAAAGGATTTTCCGGGCGCGCTGCAAGCCCTCGGCGCGGCGCTGCCCTCACTCAACCTGTTGTGAGCCATGGCAAACATTCTTCTCAAAGCACGTCTCGCCCTGGAATTGCCGCCCGTCAACGCGGCCCTGGAACGCGCCGCCCACGGCCTGCCCGAACCCGTGCGGCCCGTGGCCCTGCACATTTTTGAAGCGGGCGGCAAACGCCTGCGGCCCTTGCTGGTGGTGCTCACGGCCCGCCTGCTGGGCTATGAGCGCGCGGACATCTACGATCTGGCCGTGACCATGGAAATGCTGCATGCGGCCACCCTGCTGCATGACGACGTGCTGGACAATGCCGCGAGTCGCCGGGGCAAGCCCGCCGCGCACACCATTTTCGACGTGACGCCCACCATCCTGGCGGGCGACGCCCTGCTGGCCCAGGCCAACGCCCTGGTGGCGGGCTTCGGCGATCCGCGCCTCTCCCTTTGTTTTTCCGAGGCTACCAGCCGTACCGCGGCCGGTGAGATTCTGGAAATCGCGGCCCAGCGCCGGGTGGACACCAGCGCCGAGGAATACGCGGAAATCGTGCGCGGCAAAACCGCCTGGCTGATCCGCGCCTCCTGCCAGCTGGGCGCGTTGCGGGCGGGCGGCACGGACGCGCAGGTGGAGGCGGCGGCCGCTTACGGCGAGAATCTGGGCATGGCCTTCCAGATGGTGGACGACGCCTTGGATTTCGCGCCTGAAAGCCTCACTGGCAAACCCACGGGCGGCGACGTGCGCGAAGGCAAGCTCACTCCGCCCCTGCGCCTCTACCGCCTGGGTCTGGCCGATGGCGAACGCGCGGCCTTTGACGCGGCCTTCGGCTGCGGCCTGATGACCGACAACGACGCCGCCGCCATTGCCGGACGCATCCGCGACGCCGGGCACGACCGGCAGACCCGCCTGGACGCCGACGCTTACCTGGCCACGGCCCGCTCCGCTCTGGACGCCCTGCCGGACAGGCCGGAACGCGAGCTCATGCGCCAGATGGCGGATTATGTGCGCGACAGGAAAAAATAAGGAAGTGCTGATTAATGGTCATTAATCAGCACTTCCGTTAAATTTAAAGATCATGTCCGTTCTTTTTGCGGGGCTCCGCCCCAAACCCCGCCGGGGAGAATGATTCCCCCCGCATACATAAAAGCCGCTGCGAGGAAGCCTACTATGCTCTATCGTGTGGAAACAGGCCTGCATGCCGGGCTGGACGATACCCAGGGCCGCAAGACGGCCCAGCATCTGCGCAAGGCCCTGGGCCTCAGCGTGGCGCAGGTGCGCCAGATCAAGGTTTTCACCGTGGACGGTCTGGGCGAGGCCCAGGTCCGCCGCCTGCTGGATGAAGGTGTCTGGCACGATCCCATACTGCAACGGGCCTCGCTGGAGCCCCTGCCCCTGCTGACGCCCGAACCGGACTGGTTCGTGGAAGTGGGCTTCCGCCCCGGCGTCACGGACAACGAGGCCCGCACGGCCCGCGACACCGCCGCCCTGGTGCTGGACATCCCGCGCGACAGCCTGCGCGTCTACACGGCGGTGCAGTACCGCATCCGCAATGATCCGGCGGCCCCTCTCAGCCGCGAGCAGGTGGAAGCCCTCAGCCGCGACCTGCTCTGTAATACGCTGATTCAGCGCTTCCGGGTCAAGAGCCTGGAGGAATGGCGGGCCGAACCCGGCTTTGCGCCGCAGGCCGCCAAGGTCACCGGCGAAGCCAACGACACGGTGGAAACCGTGCCGCTTTCCCGCATGGACGACGCGGCCCTGCAACAGGCCAGCCGTGAAAATACCTGGGCTCTGAATCTCAACGAGCTGCACCGCATCCGCGACCACTTCACCGAAGCGGGCGAAGCGGCCCGGCGCAAGGCCCTGGATCTGCCCGCCGACCCCACGGACGTGGAAATGGAAGTGCTGGCCCAGACCTGGTCCGAGCACTGCAAACACAAGATTTTCGCCTCGCGCATTGATTACACCAATGAAGAGACCGGCCGTCGCGAGGATGTGGACAATCTGTACAAGACCTGCATCCGCGACGCCACGGCCCTGCTGCGCGCGCGCATGGGCGACAACGACTACTGCAAGTCCGTGTTCAAGGACAACGCCGGAGTCATCGCCTTTATCAACGGCTACGACGCCTGCATCAAGGTGGAAACGCACAACAGCCCTTCGGCGCTGGACCCCTACGGCGGCGCGCTGACCGGCATCGTGGGCGTGAACCGCGACCCCATGGGCACAGGCCTGGGCGCGGAACTTGTCTGCAATACGGACGTGTTCTGTTTTGCTTCGCCTTTCTACGACAAGGCCATTCCCCCGCGTCTGCTGCACCCGCGCCGGGTGCTGGAAGGCGTGCGCGAAGGCGTGGAGCACGGCGGCAACAAATCCGGCATTCCCACGGTCAACGGCTCCCTGGTCTTTGACGAGCGCTATCTGGGCAAGCCCCTGGTCTATTGCGGCACCGTGGGCATCATTCCCACGGAAATCAACGGCCGCCCCGGCTGGCAGAAAAAAGCCAATGTGGGCGACATCATCGTGATGACCGGCGGCCGTATCGGCAAGGACGGCATCCACGGGGCCACCTTCTCCTCCGAGGAACTGCACGAGGGTTCCCCGGCCACGGCCGTGCAGATCGGCGACCCCATCACCCAGCGCAAGATGTACGATTTCATCCTGCGCGCGCGCGACCTGGGCCTGTACACGGCCATTACGGACAACGGCGCGGGCGGCCTGTCCTCCTCGGTGGGCGAAATGGCGGAAGATACGGACGGCTGCGTGCTGGACATCGCCAAGGCCCCGCTGAAATACGACGGCCTGCGGCCCTGGGAAATCCTGCTCTCCGAAGCCCAGGAGCGCATGACCCTGGCTGTGCCGCCGGACAAGCTGGCGGAATTCATGAATCTCGCCGCGCGCATGGACGTGGAGGCCACGGCCCTGGGCCACTTCACGGATTCCGGCTTTTTCGAGGCTCGCTACAATGAAAAGGTGGTGGCCTCCCTGCCCATGGAATTCATGCACGACGGCGTGCCCCAGCTGACGCTGGAAGCCGTATGGAAGGCCCCGGACATGCCGGACATCCGCGTGAACGTCGAGGGGGCGGACGAGGGCGAATTTTTGCGGCGCATGCTGGGCCGCCTGAATATCTGCTCCAAGGAATACATCATCCGCCAATACGACCATGAAGTACGCGGCGGCAGCGTCATCAAGCCCCTGGTGGGCGTGCTGCGCGACGGCCCGGCGGACGCGGGCGTACTGCGCCCCCTGCTGGAGTCGGACGCGGGCCTGGTCATCAGCCACGGCATTTGCCCCAAGTTCAGCGATTACGACACCTATTGGATGATGGCCAACGCCATGGACGAGGCCGTGCGCAATGCCGTGGCCGTGGGCGGCGACCCCGACGCCCTGGCCGGGGTGGACAACTTCTGCTGGTGCGACCCGGTCTGGAGCGAGAAGAATCCCGACGGCCGCTACAAACTGGCCCAACTGGTGCGGGCCTGCAAGGCCCTGCGGCAATTCTCCCTGGCGTTCGGCCTGCCCTGCATTTCGGGCAAGGATTCCATGAAAAACGACTACACCGGCGGCGGAGAACGCATTTCCATTCCGCCCACGGTGCTCTTCTCGGTGCTGGGCGTGATCCGCAACGTGACCTGCACCCAGACCTCGGACTTCAAGCGCGAGGGCGAGCATATCTACCTGCTGGGCGGCACCTGGCGTGAAATGGCGGGCAGCGAAGCCGCCGACGAATTGGGCCTCAGGGGCGGCCGCGTGCCGCAGGTGGACGCCGCCGCGGCCCTGGCGCGCTACCGCGCGCTGCACGCGCTCATGGGCCAGCGGGCCATTGCCGCCTGCCACGACTGCTCGGACGGCGGCCTGGCCGTAGCCCTGGCCGAAATGTGCATTGGCGGCCGCCTGGGCGCGGAAGTGGACCTGGACGCTGTGCCCGCCCTGGAGGAAATGAGCCGCACGGAACTGCTCTACAGCGAGTCGGCCAGCCGCCTGCTGGTCAGCGTCAAGCCGGACCTGGCCATGCTGCTGGACGCCCTGGGCCTGTGGCAGATCTGCCGCCGCATCGGCACGGTCACCGGCGACGGGAACCTGACCCTGAAAAGCGGCGACAGTACGGTGCTGCGCGAAAACGTGGAGGATCTGGCCCGCGCATTTAAACGGACCCTGGACTGGTAACTTCCCCCCGCATTTCTCTTTTATCGTTGATGCCGCCCCAGCATTGTTTATGTTGGGGCGGCATTTTTTTGGCAGCCGCAGCGGTCGGCACCCGGCCTAATTTCTTTCTAAACTTTTTATAACCGATTGATAATAAAAATTTTTCACTGATTTGACAGAGGCGTTTTTTTTGCGGTATAGTCTGTGCAATAAGAAAAGGCATTCCCCTTGCAGGCGGGCGGCACACGACGCGCGGACGCGTTTCCAGGCCGCCGGGAAAAGCCCTTGGGGTCAGAGTCGCGGGCGCGACCCGTCCGGCTTTTTCAAGACGTTCAACGCGGTCGGCGGGCAAAAGGCCCGCACGCTGAATGTCTTGGCGGACAGCCTCGAACACCAACCAAGGAGTAACCATGAAGTATTCACGCTGGCTTTCCATAGGGGCGGCCCTGGCCCTTTGCCTGGCCCTGGCCGCCCCCATGAACGCCGACGCGGCTTCACAAAGCGCTCCCCAAGCCAAAAGCCGGAAATCCGGCACGGAAGCCCACACGCCCTCCGCTGGAAAAAGCAAAAAAAATGTCTCTTCAGCGCGTAAAAGCCAGGCTGTCAGCAGCAAGGACAAAAGCACGCGCAAAAAACACCGCAGCAGCGCCAAAAACAAAAAGCAGCGCAAGGCCGAGGAAGTCCGCAAGAGCGCGGACAGCCGCGAAATCTGGCTCAAGCGCGCCCAGGGCAGCGAAATGCTCACGGGCAAGGCCTCCTGGTACGGCCGCGATTTTCACGGCGGCTCCACGGCCAGCGGTGTCGATTACGACATGTACACCTTTACCGCGGCCCACCGCACCCTGCCCATCGGCACGGTGGTCAAAGTCACGGATCAGGACAACGGCAAGAGCGTCATGGTCTGTGTGACGGACCGCGGCCCCTATGTGCGCGGCCGGATCATCGACCTCTCCTATGCCGCGGCCAAGCAGCTTGACCTGAGCAAGCGCGGCGTGGGCAAGGTGGACCTGGAAGTGATCAGCGACGAGAGCGGCACCCCGCTCAAGGCCGATCAGGCGTATTACGTGCGTTACAGCGCCGGCAAGGGCGACGAGAAGGTAGGGCCGTTCCGCGCCTTCGCCGATGCGGCCGCCATGCATGAGGCATTGCGCCAAGCCCATCCCGAGGCCGAAGTGGTGCTGGACAGCTCGCACTAGAGCAGATTCGCTTTGAAGTTGCTCTGCGCCCGCACACGGTGCGGCGCGCCGCGAAGGGCGACCCGTAGGGCCGTGTGTAGCCCAGGGGCGTACAGGCATCGAGAGCAACGCTTTGTAAAATTTCAAAGTTAATCTGTTCCAAGTCCGCCTCCGACATATTTCTGACGAACAGGCCTCCCGGACATACGCCGGGAGGCCTGTTCCATTTGGAGTCCAAAACGCCGCAGTCCCGGCCCGCCCTTGCGTGGCGACCCGATCTCCGGTATGGACGGGCCGGAGGCAGTGATGGGCTTTTTCCTGGGTTTGTTTTCGTCCGCCACGTTCGGGCTGATCCCGCTGTTCACCCTCCCGCTGCTGCACGCGGGCGTGACGGCGGAAACCGCGCTTTTTTATCGCTTTCTGATCGCCACCCTCACCCTGGGCGGCCTGCTGGCCGCACGCGGCGAGCGCTTCCGCATGCGCGGGGTGGACCTCTGCAAGCTGGCGGGCATGAGCGTCATGTATATGCTCGCCGCGCTGCTTTTTTTCTGGGCCTTCAGCTACCTGCCCAGCGGCGTGGCCGCCACCCTCCAGTTTCTCTATCCGGTCATGGTCATGCTGATCATGATCGTTTTTTTCCATGAACGCTTTTCCTGGACCATCGCCCTGTCCATCATCCTGGCCGTGTCCGGCGTGGCCCTGCTCAGCAGCGGCCCCGGCGACGGCGGCACGAGCATCAGCTTGCTGGGCGTGGGCATGATGCTGCTGTCCGCGCTGTGCAATTCCCTGTATATCGTCGGCATTCAGACGGCGCGCATCCCGAATATGAGCGGCCTGGTGATGACCTTTTACGTGATGCTGTTCAGCGCCCTGCTCTCCCTGATCAACGCCCTGAGCACCGACACGTTCCAGATCCTGACCTCCTGGCGGGAGCTGGGCATCGCCGCCCTGCTGGCGGTGGTCACCGCCGTGCTCTCCAACCTCACCCTGATTCTGGCCATCCAGCGCATCGGCTCCACCATGACCTCCGTGCTGGGCGTCATGGAGCCGCTCACCGCCGTCATGGTGGGCATACTGGTGTTCGGGGAACCCTTCAGCCCGGCCCTGGCGGGCGGCGTGGTGCTTATCGCCGCCTCGGTGCTGCTGGTCATGCTGGGCGGCCATATCCGGGCTTTGCTGTGCCGCGCCCGGACTTAGAGGCTGTCGTCACGAGCGTCTTTTCGGTTATCTCTGCGTCGAAATTCACCTTTTATTCCGGTCGCGTTAGCCGTTCACAGCTCTGCTGTGTTGCCTTAACTGTAGCCGCAAGACAACACGGCTTCGCCGTGAACGGCTCAAGCAAGACGCTGACGCGGCAACGGCTGGCGCCCTTGGCGGAGAACAAAAATCTTCATTCCTCAACGCGTCCTTAGAACGTTTTCAAAATAAAAGAGCCCTCAACGCCCTTCCCCAGCGGGCGGCGCAAAAAAAAAAAGAGGAAGGCGCGCGGCCTCCCTCCTTTCACGTTCTCAATGCCGTACGCCCACGGCGTATGCGGACTACAGGCGCTCGATGACCTTGCGGCCCATCTCCTCGCAACCCACCAGGGTTTTACCCGGCTCCATGATGTCGCCGGTGCGGTAGCCGTCGCGCAGGGTCCGGCGCACGGCGTTTTCAATGCAGTCCGCTTCGGCGGCGAGGTGCAGTCCCAGGCGCAAAAGCATGGCCCCGGAAAGAATGGTCGCCAGGGGATTGGCCTTGTCCTGGCCCGCGATGTCCGGCGCTGAGCCGTGGGCGGGCTCGAACAGGCCCGGCCCGGACGCGCCCAGGGAAGCCGAGGGCAGCATGCCCAGGGAACCGGTAATCACCGAGGCCTCGTCGGAAAGGATGTCGCCGAAAATATTGCCGGTGAGAATCACGTCGAACTGGGACGGGTCGCGCACCAGCTGCATGGCCGCATTGTCCACATACATGTGGGAGAGCTCCACGTCGGCATAGTCCTTGTGGACTTCCAGCACCACTTCTTTCCAGAGACGCGAGGTTTCCAGCACATTGCTCTTTTCCACGGAGCAGACCTTGCCACGGCGCCGGCGGGCGGTCTCAAAGGCCACCCTGGCGATGCGGCGGATCTCTTCCTCGTCATAGATCATGGTATTGAAGCCCGTGCGGCGACCGCCGCGCAGTTCCACGCCGCGCGGCTCGCCGAAATAGACATCGCCCGTGAGCTCGCGCACCACAATGAGATCAAGACCCTTGGCCGCCACATCCGGCCGCAGCAGGCAGGCCCCGGCCAATTCCGGCAGCAGCAGGGCCGGGCGCAGATTGGCGAACAGGCCCAGAGCCTTGCGGATGCCCAAGAGGCCTTTTTCCGGGCGCTTTTCCGGCGGCATACTGTCCCATTTGGGACCGCCCACAGCGGCCAGATACACGGCGTCGGCCTTGCGGCAGGCCTCCACGGTCGCCTCGGGCAGGGGCGAACCCGTGGCGTCCACGGCGGCCCCGCCGATGAGGGCCTCTTCAGAATCAAAGGTATGGCCGAATTTCTGGGCCGTGGCCGCCAGCACCGCAGCCCCCTGGGCCAGAATTTCCGGGCCGATGCCGTCGCCGGGCAGCAGGCAAATGGTTTTGTTCATGAAAAATATCCTTTTGTAAGACGATGTTGCGCCGTGGGGGAAGGAATCCCATGTAAAAAAGAGCTTCCTTTCCTCACGCCCATCCTCCCGAAAACGTTTATTCAGGTCAGCTTCCCTGGATAAACGTTTTCGGAAGAGGGGGCGGGGGAGAAATCTTTTTTCAAAAAGATTTCTCCCCCGCAAAAAATTACCCTCGCGCCAAGCGTTCCTTCACATAGCCAACCAAACCACCCTTGGACAAAATGGCGGCCATGGATTGGGGCAGGGGCGGGCAGGTGATTTCCGCGCCGTTGCTCAGGTCGCGGATGCGGCCCGTGGCGGCGTCGATTTCCAGCGCGTCGCCGTCGTTGATCTTGTCCACCTCATCGCCTACTTCCATGAGCAGCAGACCCATATTGAAGGCGTTGCGGTAAAAGATGCGCGCGAAGCTGTGACCGATGACCACAGGCATGCCCGCGCCCAGAATGGCGATGGGCGCGTGCTCGCGCGAGGAACCGCAGCCGAAGTTGCGCCCGGCCACCAGGATGTCGCCCGGCGCCACGCGTTTGACCCAGTCCGGTTCCAGGCCGGACATGCAGTTCTCGCCCAGCTTTTTCGCGTCGGTGGTCACCAGGAAACGCGCCGGAATGATGGCGTCCGTATCAATATGTTCGCCCACTTTGTGGGCCTTGCCCTTGTAGTTCATGCTTTGACCCTCTGGAGAGACTCTCCGGAAAGGGAACCCCCTTGGGAAAAGGCTTCTCCCTTCCCCGGCCCCCTGTCTTTCCCAAAACTTTTATGACAGTCGCGCGCTTCCATCCGTGACGGTTTTACAACGTCCCGGGGGAAGCGATTTTACCCGCCACGGCGCTGGCCGCCGCCACCACCGGGCTCGCCAGGTAGACCTCGGAGGAGAGACTGCCCATGCGGCCCTTGAAGTTGCGGTTGGTGGTCGCCACCGCGCGCTCGCCGTCGCCCAGAATCCCCGTATGGCCGCCCAGGCAGGGGCCGCAGGTGCAGGGCCCCACAATGCAGCCCGCATCCATGAAGACCTCCATGAGACCTTCCTTCAGGCACTGCTTCCAGACCGTGGGCGTGGAGGGCAGCACGATGCAGCGCACCTTTTTGTCCACCTTGCGGCCGCGCAGCACTTCCGCCGCGTCACGCATATCGCTGATGCGGCCGTTGGTGCAGGAGCCGATGACCACCTGCTGGATGGGCGTATCCCCAACTTCGGACACGGGCTTCACATTGGACGGCAGATGCGGACAGGCCACCACGGGCTCCCGGCCGGTGACGTCGATCTCCACCACGCGCTCGTAGACCGCATCCGGGTCGGCGGCCAGTTCCAGACTCAGACCGGGGCGGCCGTGCTCCGCGCAATAAGCCCTGGTCTGGGCGTCCACGGCGAAGAGCCCGGCCTTGCCGCCGGCCTCGATAGCCATGTTGGCCATGGTCAGGCGGCCTTCCACGTCCAGGGCGTCAATGACAGGGCCGCCGAATTCCAGGGCCTTGTACAGGGCGCCGTCCACGCCGATGGCGCCGATGAGCAGCAGCATGAGGTCTTTGGCGCGCAGCCAGCGGGGCATCTCGCCCCTGATCTCGACCCGGATGGTGGGGGGCACCTTGAGCCAGGTCTCGCCCAGGGCCATGGCCGCCGCGATGTCCGTGGAGCCCATGCCCGTGGCAAAGGCCCCGATGCCGCCGTAAGTGCAGGTGTGGCTGTCCGCGCCGATGACCAGGTCGCCGGGGGCCACCAGCCCCTGCTCGGGCAGGAGGGTGTGCTCCACCCCGCAGTCGCCGCCCTCGTAATAATGGGTGATGCCCTGCTCTTCCGCGAAGTTACGGCTGATCAGCACCTGATTGGCCGAATCAATGTCCTTCTGGGGCGTGAAGTGGTCCATGACCAGGGCGATCCTGTCCTTGTCGAAAACCTTTTCCGCGCCCATGCCGCGAAATGACTTGATGGCCAGCGGGCCGGTAATATCGTTGGCAAGCACCATGGATACCCGGCACTGGATGATCTGGCCGTCGCACCGCACGGCCTCGTCGGTATGGGCTTGCAAAATTTTCTGCGCAAGCGTCTGAGGCATGTTCAAACTCCTTGTATCTCCAGGACAAAAAAATCTTCTTACCTTTCTTACATGACATTTGTGCGTTTTTCGTCGCTGGCAAGGCAGGCAAGCGGTCCGGCGCGCGGAGCGTAGCCGTCTACGTGACCAAGCCGGACCGCGCCGCCTAACACCGCCAGCGGCAAAAAACGCCAAATGTCAATCATGCTGGCAGTGGAGGCGTGTGCCTTCTTCCTCCCTCTTGGCCAGATGATTCAGGGCATCCACATAGGCCTTGGCGCTGGCCACAAAAATATCCGGATGCGTGCCGCGTCCCACGGCGGAATGCCCGTTCTCCTTGATGCGCACGGTCACTTCGCCCAAGGCGTCGGTGCCGCCGGTGATGGCGTTGATGGCGTACTGCTCCAGCTCCGGCTCGCGGCCCACCATATCGGCGATGACGTTGAACAGAGCGTCCACCGGCCCCACGCCGAAGCCCGCGCCGCTCTTTTCCATGCCGTCCACATCCATGAGCACCGCGGCCGTGGGCGGCACGCCCCCGGCATCCGAGCTCTGCACGCTGACGTGCCGCAGGCGCAGGCGGTCCGGGATCCGGTAGATTTCCTGCTGGACCAGGGCCATGAGGTCGTCGTCGTGCAAAGTTTTTTTGCGGTCGGCCAACTGCTTCACGGCCTCAAAGACCAGGTTGAGCTGCTCGTCGTCCAGCTTGTAGCCCATGCTCTCGAACTTGTTGCGCACGGCGTTGCGGCCCGAATGCTTGCCGATGACCAGATTGCTCTCGGTGCGGCCCACGGACTGCGGGGTCATGATTTCATACGTCTCGCGGTTCTTGAGCATGCCGTCCTGATGGATGCCCGACTCGTGCGCAAAGGCATTGGCCCCCACAATGGATTTGTTGTTGGGAATGGGCTGGCCGATGATCATGGAAAGCAGGCGACAGGAAGGATAGAGCTGCTCGGTTTTGATGCCGTGCTCCAGGCCGTAGTAGTCCCGGCGCACGCTCAGGGCCATGGCGACTTCCTCCAGGGAGGCGTTGCCCGCGCGTTCGCCGATGCCGTTGAGGGTCACCTCGGCCTGACGCACGCCCACCCTGAGGGCGGCCAGAGTATTGGCGACCGCGACGCCCAGGTCGTCATGGCAGTGCACGCTGAACACAGCCTTGTCGCTGTTGGGCGTGTTTTTGATCACATAGTCCACCAGAACCGCGAATTCCTGCGGCTGGGCGTAGCCCACGGTGTCCGGCAGGTTGATGGTGGTGGCCCCGGCATTGATGGCGGCCTCCACGATGCGGCAGAGGAAGTCCTTTTCCGAGCGTGAAAAATCCTCGGCGGAAAATTCCACGTTGTCCGTGTAGGAGGCACAGCGTTTGACCCCGGCCACGGCCATCTTGAGCACGTCTTCGGGGTCCTTGCGCAATTTGTGCTTCATATGCAGGGGCGAGGTGGACAGGAAGGTGTGGATGCGTGGATTTTTGGCGCACTTCACGGCTTCCCAGCAGCGGTCGATATCGCTGTCCACGCAACGGGCGAGCCCGGCCACCTGAATGTCTCCGGCCTGCGCGGCGATGGTGCGCACGGATTCGAAATCGCCGGGACTGGAGGCGGGAAAGCCCGCTTCCATGATGTCCACGCCCAGCACTTCCAATTGATGGGCAAGGCGCAGTTTTTCCTGGAGATTCATGGTGGCGCCGGGCGACTGCTCGCCGTCGCGCAAGGTGGTGTCGAAGAAATAAACGCGGTTTTGCATGTTCGTACTCCTCTGGGTTGACAAGATATATCTGCTTGCATAACGGCCGCCGTAAAGGGCGGCTGTCCAGGGAGCGCGTCTTCCGCCCGACGGGCGGCGAACCGTTACGCAGCCTTAATCGCTCTGGGGCGATAGGGCGCGTAGTAGCTGACGGTTGCGGCGGGGAAGAATCACAAAGGTGTAGGCGAGCCCGCCCGCGATATAGATAGCGCAGAGCAGAAAGCCGAACAGGCGGGGCAGGGAAACCACCAAGGCGAGAAGGAAAAGAAAAGTCACCATGGTGCGGACCGGATGGGCGCGCAGGAAATCATATTCCTTGAAGGAGAAATAGCGCACCCGGCTGACCATCAGCACGCCCACGCCCACGCTCAGAAGCAGGGCGAAGTAAGGCGTGACGGAAGCCAGGAAATCCGGAAACAGAGAGGCGAAAAAGACAAAGGTCACCACAGTGCAGCCGCCCGCCGGAATGGGCAGGCCGATGAAAAAACGTTTGCCCACGGCGGCGGTGCTGACGTTGAAGCGCGCCAGGCGCAAAGCCCCGCAGGCCGCGTAGATGAACGCCGCGGCCACGCCTAGGCGGCCGAAAGCCTGCAGCTGCCATTGCCAGAGCAACATGGCCGGGGCAAGGCCGAAGGCCACCAGATCGGCCAGGGAGTCGTACTGCACCCCGAATTCACTGGCGGTGTTGGTCAGGCGGGCCACCTTTCCGTCCAGGCCGTCCATGAGGGCCGAGACCAGGATAGCCATGCCCGCTTCTTCAAAGCGGCCCTGCACTGCCCAGACCATCGACAAAAAGCCGAGAAACATGCTCAGCGTCGTGATCATGTTGGGCAGGAGATAGACCCCTTTATGCGGCTTTTTCTTTTCCATAACATCCATGGCTGTGGCCTGATCGGCGTATCCGGCTCAATGGACCCGGGCGATCACGCTTTGTCCGGCGAAAACCTGTTCGCCGATGCGTACAGCCGCAACATAGCCCCGGGGCAGATAAAGGTCAACTCGCGAGCCGAACCGAATCATGCCGTAACGCTGGCCGCGCGCCAGGGGATCGCCGGGCTCCGTGCGGCAGACGATGCGCCGGGCCACCAGGCCCGCGATCTGGACCATGCTCCAGACCTGGCCGTCGTCGCCGCGCAGGCGGTAGGCGCAACGCTCATTGTCCGTGGAGGCCTTGTCAAAGGCGGCGTTGAGAAATTTGCCGGGCCAGTAGCGGACATCCTCCACCACGCAGTCCACGGGCGCGCGGTTGACGTGCACGCTGAAGACATTCATAAAAATGCTGACGCAGCAGCAGGTTTCGTCACTGAAAGGATCGGCCCTGTCTTCGACACGGATGATTCTGCCGTCCGCCGGGCTGACGGCCAGGCCTTCGCCCTGGGGCACGACCCGCTCCGGGTCGCGGAAAAAATGCAGGCTGAACCAGCAGAGCGCCAGCAGCGCCAGCGCCAAAAACCACCAGTCCAGAAGCGCGAAAACCAGAGCCGAAAGCCCGGTCAGGCCGATGCAGGGCCATCCTTCGGGCGTTATGCCGCAATGTGCTGGGCGCATGGCAACTCCAAGGGAAACGTCGCGCTGTCCCGCGCGGCGGTATAATTGCATATGAAGGCGAGATTATAGTCTGAGCCGGAGCGCAAGGCAAGGACGGCGCGGACCCGCGTCGCGGGCAGACGCCTCCCAGCCAGCTTTTGCCGGCTTCTTATTTGCCGAATTATCCGTCAAAACCATCCTTTTCCTTGCCGGCGCCGAAAAATCTTTTTTATTGCGTGAATAGCAACAGTAACGGCCATAAGGCGGCAAAGCGCAGCTTGCCGGGGATTGGAGAAACCCCTCAACAAGCGGGTTCCGCAGGTTTGGGCCGGAGGCGCAACACGGGAAGATCGCAAAATAAAAATTGCAACTACACGCCAAAAGGGAGAATAAAATACGTTCAATTTATAATGATGATTATGACAACAAATGTTTATAAGCGTTTACTTTTCTAAACTTGCCCAAATCTTCTGTATCACGGTATTTTCTTATCGATTCCATATCAAATACAGCATACACCAAGCCTTCAAATGCTTCGTCAGCGACGATTATGCTGTTTTCTTGATGTCCCCAAACCATAGGATGAAATGCGCAGGAACACCCTGAATTCTCCCCTGGTGGGTTTGCCATTGCAATGCCCACCATATTCTGCATGGCCTCCACTGACAATTCTCTTAATCTGAACGGCCTGACACAATCACAATCATTTGGCACCAGTATCAGCTCTGCGCCCTGCATCATTAGCTCTCTTGCACTTTCAGGGTATTCCCGGTCATAGCAAATCATAACTCCAATACATATCCCGTCAAAGTGACATACCTTAAATTCCTTACCGCTTTCAAGATAGCGTTCCAAATCAAAATCACAAGTATGAACTTTGCTGTATTTCAAAATGATTGAACCATCCCTGTCAATTATAAATGCAGTATTTTGAGGATATTTCTTTCCTTTGGTGAGACAAGTGATCTCAACACCGATGCTTAGTTCTTTCGCGACCCGTCTTATCTTTTCAAGATAAGTGCAGTCATCGTCTAAGGCACCTTCACACCATTTGGCAAATTCATCATTAGTTTCAACCTCTTCAACAGACTGTAATGTTTCACAAATTTTTGGAAATTGATAAGCCGAAAGGAAGCATTCAGGAAAAAGAACAAAATCAGCGCCATCCGCTTTCGCTTCTGTGATATATCGTATCGCTAGTTCCGTGTTCTCCCCGACATTTGACGTAGGTACTTTGTGCTGTACCATTGCGACCTTAAATTTTCTCATAGCTTATTTTCCCTTTTCAAATAGGGGGATATCAAAAGCGCCTTACCCGCCGACTGCGAACGAATGGCTCTTTGCAGATGAAGCGACTCATAATAAATAAAAAGGCAGTATTAGGGGATTGGCTCAACGTGCTGGAAAGGCCAGTACAAACAGCAATAAATCAGATACGTTAATCAGGCATTCGTTGGCAGCGGTTTTCAAGCAGCTCTGTCCTGCCGAACCCGCGTCGCGGGAACACAGGGCCGCCCCGAAAAAAGCTGGGGAAGCACAGAGTAATGAGGATTTTTGTTCTCTGCCAAGAACGGCGAGCTGCGGGTGGAGGAAGTATATTCAAAGCCGCCCTTTGCACGGAGTGAACCGGGCGCGGGCAGAGGGCAAAAAGGCCATCAACCCGCGTTCCTACGCGTCCTCGTCCCCGTACAGACAGATCCGGTCGCGGCCCCCGGCCTTGGCCCGGTACAGGGCCTTGTCCGCGCGGGCCACCAGTTCCGCCCCGGAGCAGCCCTCCCCCCGCCGGGCCACCGCCACCCCGATGCTCACCGTCACATACGGGGCCACCGCCGAATCGGGATGCGGCAGGCGCAACGAGCGGATTCTGTCCATGATCCGCTCGGCCACGGCCAGGGCCTGCTGCGCGACGACATCTTCCAGAATCACGGCGAATTCCTCGCCGCCGTAGCGGAACAAGGTGTCGTCATGCCGGTAGAGCGTGGCCTGCATGGCCCTGGCCACGGCGACCAGACATTTGTCGCCGGCCAGATGCCCCAGAGAATCATTGTAGTTTTTGAACAAATCCACATCAATCATCAGCATGCCCACCGAAGCGCAACAGGCGCTTTGCGCCAGACGCGCGTCAAAGCTGCGCCGATTGGGCACGCCGGTCAGGGCGTCCACCAGACTGAGGTTCTCGTATTTGTTCTTCTCCTGCTCCAGTGCGCCGGAACGCGCGGCCAGATCTTTCAGATAGCCGCGCAGGCTGGGCACAAGATCCAGCAATTGCTGCAGCTCACGAATGCGCACGGGCGGCAGCGCCTTGGCCGGGCTGCCGAAGCGGATCTGGCGCAATTCCTGGGCGGCCAGGGAAATGGGCGAGAGGATATGCCGGTGCAGTACCGCCACGGTCCCGAGCACCATGGCGGCCAGCAGGGCGATGGAAATGTAAAAGCCGTTCCGCATGCTGCGGGCTTCGGCCCGCAGGCCTTCCATACCGGCATAGGCCCGCTGAAATTCCTCGCTGGAAGCGGCGTTGCTCAGGTCCTGGAGGGAGGCGTCCAGACTTCTCCAGAGCATCAACGCCTCCTGGTCGGACGCACCTTTTTGGTTCCAGGCCTGCCCCACCACACGCAGGTCACGCTGAAAGGCCGCGCAGTCCTCGCTCAAGGCGGGGGTGAGGTCCATACGGCGGCAGAGAGCCAGCATCGGCTCAAAGCTCTTCCGGGCCCGTTCATACTGGGCTTTGTCTTTCTCCCGAGCGGGCGAAGTGACGTGGCGCGAGCTGTGCGTGGGTTCAAGGGTGTGCACGTCGCCGGCGGCATGGCGCAGGAGCGCCAGCACTCCGGACAGACGCAGTTCGTTCAGATGCAGCGCGTCCGAGGCCTCGTCGCTGCGCTTGCGGGCATTGTCCAGCTTTTGCGTCAGTTCCTGCACGGTCTTGGCGAAGCCGGTGATCTCCGGAGATTGCTCGAACACGGATTCGGCCACCAGGGCCTGGACCTTGAGCCGGGCGGCGCGGCGCTGGCCGGGGTCCTCGGCCATAAAGACCACGGCGGCTTCGCTGCGCAGCACATTGATATTGTCCACCGTGCGCTGGCTGTCCAGAATGCCGGGCAAATGCTCTTCTTCCAGGGAATCCGTGATCTGACGGATAGTGTCCAGACTGAGAAAGACCGCCAGCCCGGCCACGCCCAGCAGGAGCGCCGCGGGCAATATGAGCAGCGCCAGGAAGCGGTAGGCGCTGATACGCCTGATTTTCCGGGATGGGGCTTCGGGCCGCCCCTGCTCTGCATCCATGCCGCGGCTCCGTCAATACAAGGTGTACGGGAAATAGTTGCGATTGATCCGCCCGAACACGCCGCTGAAACGGATGCTCCGGATGGCGCGGTTCAGTTCCTCGCGCAGCCCCTCCTCCCCCTTGCGCACGCCGATGTTCACCAGACTGGGAAAGGAGTCCAGCGGCAGAGGATCGCCCAGCACTTCGAAATCCCGGCCCCGCTCGGAAAGCAGAAAGCTGTAGCCCGCCAGGTCATTGGCCAGAACCAGGTCCAGTTCCCCGGCGCAGAGCATGTCCAGCAGGCGGCCGAATTCAGCCTGGACAACTTCCGCGCGTTCAGCCCGGCGGTTCCGAAGGTGGCCTACCTGCACGCTGCCCCCGCGCGCGCCGATCCTGACCACGCCGTCCTTTCCGGTCCCCATGTCGCCGGGCCTGCCGATATAAACGGAACGCGCGCGGAAATAGGGCTTGGAGAAATCCATGAATTCCCGCCGCCCGTCAGTCTCACTGACCCCCAGCAAAAGGTCGAGCCCGCCGTTGCGCATGCTCTCCAGCAGTCCGTCCAGCGGCAGGAAGACGAATTCGCATTGGCGGCCCATGGCGCGGCACAGTTCCTCGGCCACCTCCAGGTCAAAGCCCGAGGCGTGACCGCGCCTGTCCACCAGGGAAAACGGAGGATAATTGCTGTCCAGGCCCACCCGCAACGGGGCGGCCGACGCCGGGGCCGACAGGCCGAAGAACAGCAGCGACAGCGCAAGAACGCCCGCAAGGCGCAGCAGATCCGGCGCTCCCCACACCCTTTCCATGGCAATCCTCACCCGGATAATTCAGATAATCTGCAATGCCGCACTGCCGGCGGCGCATATATTTCAGGGATATAGGCCCTCTTGACTTCAAATGCAACGAGCCTTTCTCCGCCACTTGCCGGATGGGCCGCGCATGTCTATACTGAGAACCATGAAGGTCCTGGTAAAAAAAATCCGCGCCGCCCTTTCGGCGAAGCTCGTTCCCCTGGTTCTGGCGGCCCTGCTCTTGCCGGTTCTGGCGGGTTGCGGCCCCAAGGACATCGGGGCGGGCTCCTCCTCGGACGGCGAGCGCGGCGCTCCGGCCCCGTCAACGGCGGAACAGCTGCGCTATCCCATGACCGGAGCCGGCAATACCCAGCGCATGCTCTACTATTACAACCGCCCGGACGTCATGAGCCGGATGCAGGACTGGCAGATCAGCCGCTTCAACCGCCTGACCGGCGCCCAGCCCTCACCCGAGGACCCGGCCTATCGCGCCGTGCCCAAGCAGCGCAGCCCCTTCCGGCAATAAAGGGCTTATGGATCCCATCACCCATGCCGCCAGCGGCGCCGTGGCCATGCTGGCCCTGCCGCGCCGCCCCCTCACCCGCTGGGCCGTGCCCCTGGCCGCCCTGGCTGCGGCCTCGCCCGACCTGGACCTTGTTTTTGTCTCCACGCCGCTGCAGTTCCTGCTGCTGCACCGGGGCATTACCCACTCCCTGGCCGCCATGCCCATACTGGGCCTGCTGCTGGCTCTCTGCTGTTACCCGCTCTGGCGTTCCACCACGCCGGGACGCTGGAATTTCGGCAAGGTCTGGCTGCTGACCTGCGCCATGGTATTGCTGCACATCTGGCTGGATGTGGTGACCACCTACGGCACCATGATTTTTCTGCCCTTCTCGCACGAGCGGGTGCGGCTCAACGGCGTTTTCATCATTGACCTGCTGCTCACCCTGCCCCTGCTCTGGGCCGTGTGGCGCTGGCGGCGCAAACGCGGCCTCATGCTCCTGGCCCTGGCCTGGGTTTTCGTCTATCCGGCGACGGGCGTGGGGCTCAACGCCTGGCACGCGGCCCAGGCGGAAGCCCGACTGCGGGCCGAAAACCGCCAGGTCAGCCATCTGACCATTCTGCCCGACGCCTTTTCGCCCTTTTTCTGGCGGGTATTGTTTGAGGAACAGGGGCCGGACGGCATGCTGGTGCATGAGCAGAGCCTCAACGCCCTGGGCCGACCGCGCGCGCCCGAAACCACGCATCAGGCCGCGCCCGCAAGGCTGACAGCGGAACTTTCGCGCCAGTCCGTGACGTGCGAGACATTTTTTCAGTTCACGCTTCTGCCGGTCATGACGCCGCTGCGCCCCGAGGATGCCCCAAAGGCGCCCTCCGGCGTTCAGGACGCGCAAAATCTCCTGTTTTACGATCTGCGTTTCGGCAGCGGTCTGGCCTTTGTCCGCAAAATCATGGCCCTGCGCCCCCACGCGGATATTCCCTTCCAGTTGATGGTTGAAGTCGCCCCGGCCCAGGCGCAATCCGGCGCAAAAACTGCGGATATGCTCCTGCTGCGCCAACGTCTGCGCTTTTCCGACAGTCGGCGCGACTCGCATTGGCAGCTGCCGCGCGTTCCCCGGCCGCCGTCACTGGCGGAATGGCTGGTGGGCCTGCGCTGAGGAGCCTGGACTGCCCAGGGTCATTCTGTTCTCCGTCCGTTGTTTTATTCTGCCCTCCGGGCATTAGGGTTCTCGCTTCGTTCCCGTTTGGGCCGCCTATCGTTGCTGTCTTCATCCGTAAGGTGGCTCAAACGCCGGGGGGGGGCGTAAACCCTCCGTGCCCGCAGGACTCGGAATGCCTCATCCGTATGACAAGCCCTAGAACAATTGCCTTTAAGATGTAACTTATTATAAATACAGAATAATTTTGTCTATATGCGAAGAACAGAATGCCCCTGCGGACTGCTCGGCGGCTTGCGCCGCGCCCCTACTTGCAGTATGTGGCGTATATCAGCGCATGGTCGATTGCAACAAAAGCATAGGTTCTCGATAAGGATTCGCAGTATGGAACATACATTTTCACATCTGGACGCCCAGGGCAACGTAACCATGGTGGATGTGGGCGACAAGGCCCCCAGCAAGCGTGTGGCCATTGCCGAGGCCGTGGTGGAGCTGGCCCCGGCCACCTTGGAACTGCTGAAAAAATCCGCCCTGCCCAAGGGCGACGTGCTGGCCTGCGCCAAAATCGGCGGCATTATGGCGGCCAAACGCACCAGCCAGCTGATTCCGCTCTGCCACAGCCTGAATCTGACCTTCGCGGACGTCCGTTTTGAAGTGCGCGACATGCCGCCCCAGGTGCGTATTGAGGCCGAGGCCCGCACCGTGGGCAGCACCGGCGTGGAAATGGAAGCCATTGTGGCGGCCCAGAGCGCCGCGGCCGTTATTTACGACATGTGCAAGGCCGTGCAGCGCGACATCGTCATCAGCCGGGTGCGCCTGCTGCACAAGAGCGGCGGCAAAAGCGGCGAATTCAACGCTCCGGAATTGCCCGCATGACCATGCCGCATATTGATCCCGTAGCCATTTCCATCGGCAGTCTCCAGTTGCGCTGGTACGGCCTCATGTACCTCATCGGTTTTGCCGTGGGCTGGGGCCTGGGCCGCTGGCGGGCGTCGCGCCCCGGTTCGGGCTGGCGTCCCGCCGATGTGGACGACCTGCTGACCTGCGTCATGCTGGGCATCATTCTGGGCGGCCGCCTGGGCTATGTGCTCTTTTACGATCTGCCGGTCTACATCCATGATCCCGTGGAAATCCTGCGTATATGGAACGGCGGCATGTCCTTCCACGGCGGGCTGCTGGGTGTGCTCGGGGCCTTCTGGTACTTCGCGCGCAGCCGCAAAAAGTCCTTCCTGGAAGTCTCGGACTTTGTGGCCCCATTGGTGCCGCAGGGCCTCTTTTTCGGACGCCTGGGCAACTTCATCAACGGCGAGCTCTGGGGCAAAGTCAGCGACGCGCCCTGGGCGATGGTCTTTCCCGGCGGCGGCCCGTATGCGCGCCATCCTTCCCAGCTCTATGAAGCCCTGCTGGAAGGCCTGCTGCTGTTCATCGTGGTCTGGGTATACTCCGGCAAACCGCGCAAGCCCGGCGCGGTGTCCGGGCTGTTTGCCGTGGGTTACGGCCTGTCCCGTTTTATGGTGGAATTCGTGCGCGTGCCCGACGCCCAGCTGGGCTACCTGGCCTTCGGCTGGCTGACCATGGGGCAGGCGCTCTGCCTGCCGTTGATTCTGGTGGGCTTGTGGCTGCTCTTCCGCAAGGACGACAGCCCGCACGGTTCCGCGCGGACCTGAACAAGCTCTGAACGCGTCCGGAAGCGCCACGGGGCCAGGCCCGCCGCGCGATACGCCGGGCTTGCGGATGCCGTGCGCCGCTCCGGTTGACAGGTGCGGGCTTTTTTGTGAAGCTGTCCGCCGTTCAGAGCGGCTTAATTTCGGGAAGCCGGGCCGTCGTGGGATTTCAAAAAAATCCCCACCGCGAGGGCGGCAGCGCCGCTTTGCCGTCACGCAACACGTTCACGCGCACATTGCCAAATACGTTTTTTACGGAGGCCCCATGGCTAAGGAAGGTTCCATTGAAGTTGACGGCGTGGTGCAGGAAGCCCTGCCCAACGCCATGTTCCGCGTGGAGCTGGAAAACGGCCACGAAGTGCTGGCCCATATTTCCGGTAAAATGCGCAAATTCTATATCCGCATTCTGCCCGGCGACCGCGTCAAGGTGGAACTCTCCCCCTATGATCTCACGCGCGGCCGCATCACCTATCGCATGAAGTAGCGCCGGGCACGGCGATTTCTTTTTTCCGCTTTTCCCTGCATATTCCGCCGGAATCCGTCGGTGCGCCCGCTTTGCGCGGCGCTCCGGCGTCATGCCGCGCGTCTTCGGAAAAGTCCCGGCTGGGGCCTGTTGACGCTATAGAATTTTTGTTCGCCCGCAAGGAAGATAAGCCTGCTTTGAGGGAGTGTACTCTTTTGGTACTCGACCCAAAAAGCAGGCTAAATCTGGCTTCAGCCGTTGCGACGCAGGAGCTTCAGCCGTAGGCGAACTTGTGAGCCGTACGGATAAAGACAGCAACGCCCAACTACGGATGAAGACAGCATGCGTAATGACACAGCCTGTTCCATGCAATTGCTGTCGCCATCCGTAAGTCCTTCGGACAACGGCTGCCGCGCATAGTGAGCGGCAAAAAGGCATAGTGTCAAAGGCCCTAAACCAGCCCGACCCAGTGCAACACACCCACGCACAGCAGGGCCCAGAGCCCGGCCAGCACGTCGTCCAGCATGACCCCGAAACCGTCGGGCAGCCAGTTTTCCGAGGCGCGCACCGGCCAGGGCTTGGCGATGTCGAAAATGCGGAAGAACACAAAGGCCGCGACCACCAGCCAGACCCCCGGTGCGGCAAACGGCAGCAGCACCAGCCAGACGCCCACCAGTTCGTCAATGACCACTTCGCCGGGGTCTTTGCGGCCCAGCAGCTTTTCCGCGCGCGTGGCGGCCAGCGCGCCCAGCACAAAGAGCAGCAGCAGCGCCAGCACGCGCCAGCCCATGCCGAGCGGCAGAAAGACAAAGGGCGCCAGCAGGCAGGCCAGGGCCGTGCCCCAGGTGCCCGGAGCCTTGGGAGCCAGCCCGGCCACGCCCAGGCGACAGAACGCCAGTACGCAGGTATCCCGGAAACGCATAGTTCCTCCTGTTCGGAATTGCCGCGCGGCGGCCTGTTCCGTGTATATTTCGTGTATAGCGGCTTTTCACTCCCAAGACCAGCCGCGTGTTGCCTAATGCCAGGCTTTGACATATAAAAACCGGCAGATTGAGGCCGCCATGGACAAAAATCGCAGTGAGGTTTTCGGGCAGTTCAGCTACGACGAAAGCCTGACCTACGAAGAACTGCTGGATGTGGAAAGCACGCTGATCGCCGACCTGGAAGCTCTGCTGCTGCGGGCCGGAGCGACACACCTGGATTTCACGCCGCTGGGCGACGCGCTGATGTGCCAGTGCGCCTTTGAAGCGCACAAGCTCTACGTCTACCGCAAAATCGCCCAGGAAGCGGCGGCCCTGCTGCCGCGCGGCGTCACGGGGCGGCTGCTCTGCCTGGACAAAAGCCTGGCCGCCCTGCATGTCTACTGGATTCAGGCCGGTCAGTGGCAGGAAGAGGAGCGTCCCGTGCCCGAGGATCCCCCCCAGGGGCTGAAAATCTGGCGCGTGCCGCCCGCCCCGGCGGCAACGGAAGGAGAAGAGTGACGGCGGCGCGCCCGTGCGGCAGCGGCCTGATGTGACGCACTATGCCCGGATGGTGGAATTGGTAGACACAAGGGACTTAAAATCCCTCGGCCTTTGGCTGTGCCGGTTCAAGCCCGGCTCCGGGTACCAGGAAATCAACAAACATCCCGGATTCGTTCAGATGGCGAATCCGGGATGTTTTACTAATCCTGAAAATGCGTCGGCCGGTTCATCCCCGCCAAGCCAGATACAGCAGAGGATAGGGCCGTCCCGCGTTGTCCAGGGCTGACCGCCCTGTCACCGCAAAGCCTTGGCGCTGATAAAAGGCCAGAGCCCGCGCATTCTGCTCGTTGACTTCCAGGCTGAGCGCGCCGTGCAGGTCCCGGGCGTGCCGCAGCAGGGCCTTGCCCACGCCGCGTCCGAAATATTCCGGTTCCACAAAAAGCATTTCCACATGCGCTCCGTCACAGCCCAGAAAGCCCACTGGGCAGCCTTCTTCTTCCGCCAGCCAGACTTCATCCACACCCGGCAGATAGACGTCCGCCACTTCCGCGTAAATCCGCTCCAGATCACCGGGCAGCAGAAAGTCATGCGTGGCTTCCACGCTGCGCCGCCACAGTTCAGCCAGGACCGGGAAATCATCGGCCATTGCCCGGCGGACGGGCCAGGACGGGTTGCCGGAAGCGGCGGAAGCGGAATGAGGCGGTACGGACATGGCGGCCCTTCCATTATACGGCACAGGCGGCGACGGACGGATCAGTAATTGTACTTCCAGCGCACGCCGCCCCAGGTATCCTGCTGTTCGGTGCGGAGTTCCAGATTGATGCGCGGGGTCAGTTCCAGCTGGATGATAAAGGCCGTGCTGTCCGGCTTCATGCCCTGCTCCACGCCTACGTAGATCAGGTCGCCGATGTACTTGCCCATTTCCAGGGTGGTGCCCCCCGCGGTCTGGTCACCGGGTTCTCCGGCGGCCCCGGTGGACGAGGTGCCGAGGCGCAGCACGTCCACGCCCAGGGCCTTGCGCGTGAAGTCGAGCATGCCACCCCCGCCCGAGCCGAAACCGGCCAGCTGGGCCACGGCCCCTGCCAGCTGCAGGGCCTCCAGGCGGCTCAACTCATTGGCGCTGCGGCCAAAGAGAATCCGGGAGAGGATTTCATCCTTGGGCAGGCTGGGCTCGCTGCTCAGGCTGAGCTTCATCTTGCTCACCGTGCCGCTGATGGTGATGTGAGCCGTGAGGTCCGGCGTTTCATTGGTCATCACAATATCCAGCAGGGGATTGCTCAGGGAACCGCCGCCAAAGGTGATGACCCCGCGCGTGAGCGCGAAATTCTTGGTCAGGAAATCGAAATTGCCCTTCACGGCGCGCAGTTCGCCAGTAATCATGGGCGCGGCCGGGCTGCCGCTGACCAGCAGATTGGCCTGCCACTCGCTGGTCAGGCCATGCCCCTCAACGATGAAGCGGCCCGGAGCGCGGATGCGCAGATTCAGGGAGCCCTGTCCTTCGGCGGCCGCTGCGGGTGCCGCCGGGGCGGCGTCCGTCACGGTAGCGGCTTCCTGAATGGGCAAGGTGGTGATGCTGCCGCCCACGGCCAGGTTGTTGAGCAGCAACGCGCCCTGGTTGATGACGATTTCACCGCGCACGTCCGGAGCCGTGGCGCTGCCCGTAACCTGGGCCTGGCCGGAAAGATTGATGCGCAGATCCCGGCGGCGCAGAGGACGCAAATGGTCCAGCACGGCCCGCAGATCCAGATTGCGGCCGTCCAGCCCGCCGCCGCCCGTCAGGCGCAGGCTGCCGCCCAGGCCGTCGGCCGCGCTGAGTTCCAGATGCATGCTTCCGGCCAGCGGGCCTGTGCCGCCTGCCGCATTCTTTTTTCCGGCCTCTTTCCCGTTCAGGTCTAGGCGCAGATTGATGTCCGTGAGCAGCACGCCCAGCACCAGGTCCTCATAACGAGCCTTGTCCACGCGCAGGCCGCCGGTCACGCGCGGCGCGGCCAACGTGCCCCCCAGATCGAGATTCAGGGATATCCGGCCGTTGAGACGGCGGTCCGCCAGGGGCAACAAGCTCCAGACGGGACCCACGGCCCCCTCCCAGCGCACCTGCCCGGCCAACTGCCCCCGGGGAGCGGGTTTGGGCAGGCCGTCCGGGCCGAAAAGCAACGGCAGGCGCAGGTTGAGGCGGGCCTCGCTGCCGCCCAGGGCCTTGACGGCCTGGGGGTCCAGCTCCAGCCGCGCGGCCAGCGCACTGCCCGAGGCGCCGCGCTCAATGCCGCCCACCAGGGCCAGATCCAGCGGGGCCACGGGACTGCCCGGCACGCGCAGACGGCGCACGCCCAGCCGGAAATCCCCGCCGGGCCGGGCCGGGCTGCCGCTGAGCCGCACGCGGGCCTCGGCCGTGCCCAGAGGCAGAGCGGGCACCAGCGCGCGCCAGGGTTCCAGGGCCAGGCCGTCCAGAACGACCCGCAAATCAAGTTTCTCCGGCGCCAGCGCGCCCTGGACCTGCAAGCGGCCCGAGGGCGACAGGGCCAGATCCAGGCCGGAAACCGCCAGCCCAGGGTCGCCGTAGCGGATCTCCGCGCCGCGCGTGGCGCGCAGGCCCAGAGCCCGCCCTTTGCTTCCCTTGCCGCTGTTGCCCGCGGCCAGCGCCGCGTTCAGGCGCACTTCCAAGGTTTGCAATGCCACCAGGCCGGGCCGCCACTGGATGTTGAGCCGACTTGTCACGCCGCCCGAGCTTTCCAGATTGAGGTCCAGGGGCCCCTGCAAGGGCCCCGAGGCCCGCGCCCGCGCGCTCAAGCGCAGATCGCCCCGGCTCACCCCTTCCAGATCCAGACGCGCCGCCAGCGCCGCCCGGCCGAAAAGATCCGTGAGCCGGGCCTCGCCGTCCAGGCCGCGCACATGCAGCGCCGCATCCCCGCCTTGCGCGGAGCTGAGATTGAAACGGGGAATCTTCCAGCGCAGCAGGACCTGCTGCGCGCCGGGCCCGGAACCGTTTTGCGGCGCTTCCACGCGTAATTCCAGATCCAGCCCGGCTTCGCCGTCCAGACGCTGCCCCGGCACAAAGGCGGACAGAGCCTGCCAGTCAGCCACGCGCAGCCGGATCGCGCCGTCCAGAACGGGCGCTTTGCCCGGCGTGAGCACGGCGGTCACGTCGCCCGTGCCTTCCAGGCCCGCCGCCCCCAGGCGCAGCTTGCGCAGACCGGCCACAGCCGCCTCCGGCGCGACGCCCGTCGCGTTTTCCGGGCCGCTCCTCAGGTCCGGCCCGTAAAAAAGTTCCGTCGTGAGGCTGAGAGGACGCTGATCCAGCTCGGCGCGCAGGTCCAGCACCAGCCGGGCCTCCCCACGGGCGCCGTCCAGGCCGAACGCGTCGCCCCAGGCCAGGGGCGCGCCCGTGAGCGCCAGCGTCGTATCCTTGAGGGCATGGCCGTTGCTCTGAATATTCGCGCAGGCCAGACGCAGGTCCACGTCCGGCCGCCGCAACGCGCCCTTGGCGGTCAGCGTGAGGGAGAGCGGCGCGCGCAGCATGGCCAGCACATCCCCGGCCTCTTCCGTGCCATCTGCGGTTTTTGCCGGAACGGCGGCCGTGTCCGTCGCCGGACTTTGCAGATTGACGTTCAGACTCAGGTCCAGAGGGCCGTCCGGCCAGTCTTCCCGGCCGCTGTGCCACTGCCCCTGCCCTGTGGCCGTCACACGGCCCGCCGTCAGATTCAGGTCGGCCAAGGCCAGCCGCGCCGAGGACGCCGGGCCGGATTCCCTTGCGGTCGTCCCGCCTGCAAGGGCCAGGTTCAAGCGGGCTTCGGAACCCAACAGGTCCGACGGCAGAGCGTCCACATGGAGCACAGGCTGCCGCAAGACCGCTTCCAGGCGGCTGTCCACGGCCAGGCCCGGCCCCGGTTCCGCTGCGTTGCCCGGCCCTTTGTCCGTCCCCTTATTCGCCCTGGCCGATGGTCCGGCCTGGGCTTCCAGGCTGACTTCCGCCGCCATGCAACTGAGCACGGACACGGCAACAGGCGCATCCTCCGCGCCGCTCAGGCGCGCCCGGACGTGCAGCTTCGCGCCCTCTTTTCCGGCCGTGAGCCCGGCGTCCAGATCGGCCCTCAAGGCTTGCGCTGCGGGAGCCGGAGCAGGCGCGTCAGCAGTTTTCCGCTCCGGCGTCTGTGCTTTTGCCGGGGCCGGCGTTGGCGGCATCGCCGCGCCGCCCAGCAATTCCGACGGCAGCAGGGCGTTTTCCACGCTCAGCGCGTCCAGACGCACTGCGGGCAGCCAACCGGGCAGATCATTCAAAACGCGCGCCGCGTCGCCGAGCATCACGCGCAGGCCCTCCACGGTCAGGGGCTGCCCTGGGGCGGGCGGCTCCGGGGCGGGCGGCAGATCGGGCAGACGACGCAATGCCGGATTGGCGCTGCGGATGGACGCAATACGCATAGTGCCGGGCAGGGCATGCCAGTCCCAGGCAAAGCTGTTTTCCGGAGCCGTAAGCCAGACGCCCTGGGCGTCGGCGGCTTCCAGGCCGAAGGAGCAGGCAAAGGGCAGCGGGCCGGAGAGGTGGGTCAGGCGCACATGCAGGCCGCTTTCCCGCAGGGAGCTTTCCAGAGCGGCATTGACGGTTTCTGTCAGCCAGGCCTGGCCGCTTTCACTGCGCAGCGCCCAGGCCACCCCCCCAGCGCCGCCAACAGCAGCACCAGCAGAACGGCCAACGCGCGGCGCAGCCAGCGCGTCCACCTTTTGGGATGCCTGGGGCGTCCGCTGTGCCCGTCCTGCACGGCGGCCGAAGATTGCGGCGTGGGGCTCGCCGGCCGCCCTTCCTTTATCCGCGCCATCAGAAGGACTGCCCTATGCTGATATAGACCTGCACCGGCGGATCGCCGTCAATGCGCCGCAGGGGTGTGGCCACGTCCAGGCGTACCGGCCCGATGGGCGTGTAATAGCGCAGACCCAGGCCCACGCCCCAATCCATGTCGCCGATGATGCGCGGAAACTCGTCCGTATAGACCATGCCGCCGTCCAGAAAAGGCACCAGGCCGATGTTTTCAGTCACTTTGAAGCGCGCCTCCAGATTGACGATCTGGTAGGAGCGCCCGCCCAGGGGGTCGTCCTTGCTGTCGCGCGGCCCCAGGGCCTGATAGGCATAGCCGCGCACCGAACCCGCGCCGCCCGCGTAATAGCGCATGCTTGACGGGATGCTGTGCAGCGGCGAACCGGCCATGGCCCCGCCTTCCACCCGGCCCGCCAGCACCAGGCGGTCGTCGGGACGGCCCGTCTTGTCGCGCATGGGCGCGTAATAGACGCTGGCCGCCAGGCTTCCGGCCATGGCGCTGAACGACTCCTGATAAAAGCCGCCGAAGGGCGTGAGCTTGATTTCCATTTCCGAGCCGCTGCTGGGATTGAGCACGTTGTTGCGGCTGTCGCGCCGCAGGCTCACGCGGGGGCTGAATACGCCGTAAGGGTGCTCGCTGTTCTCATTATCCTTGAGGGAACCGCTTTCCATGAACACGCCGACGCCGCCCCACCACTGGCGGGCCAGCTTCCGGTCCAGGCCCGCCGAGGCGTTGCCCGCCATTTTGCGGTAGGCGCTGGTATCTTCGCGCAGGGCCGAGGCCGAGGCCAGCAGGCGCTGCTCGCGCACCAGAAAGGCGGGTTTTTCAAAAGCCGCCTTGATGCCCTGGATTTCCGTGGCCAGAGGCGCGGTGACCGTAAGTTTTTCCCCGTTGTGGAAAAGATTGCGGTGCTCCCAGACGCCTTCCAGGCCCAGACCCGTATCCGTGTCATAGCGGGCGCTGCCGCTGATGGAACGGAAGGGCGCTTCGGCCACGGTAATGTCCGCGGGCAGCACGGGCACGCCGTCTCCCTCGCCGCTTTTTTCCAGTTCCGCCGCGGCCGGGGCCGCCTCCACGGAGCGAAACAGGCCCAGGCCGCGCAGGGTATTGGCGTAATCGTCCAGCAATTCGCTGTCCCAAGGCTCGTCGCCCGGCGTCCAGGGCGTCAGCCGTTGCAAGTATTCGGCGTTGACATCCTGCGCGCCGTGCACGCGGATGGCCCCCATGAGCGCGGGCGGTCCGGTCCGGACCAGGATATCGGCATTGAGCGTGCGGGCCTCGCGGTTCAGGGCATAGCGGGCGTCGGCCACCTTGGCCAGGGGATAGCCCTCGCGGCGGAAGCGTTCCGGCAGGGCGTCCACGGCGGCCAGCATGGCGTCGGCGGTCACCGGCTGCCCCACGTTCACGCCGGGCAGGCTTGCCGGAAAGGACGGCGGGGGCAGCACCTCCCGCTCCAGGCCCCAGAAGCCCGTTTCGCGGCTGCGGTTCTTAAAGGATTCCGGCACCACGGGCGCGGGTTCGTAGCGCACGTCGGCCCGGCCCAGCGTGTAGCGCGGGCCCGGTTCCAGCAGCAGGGTCACCTTCACGGGGGAGGCGGCCTCGTCCATGCTGAAAGAAGCCTTGCCGTCATAATAGGATTGGGAATGGAGCAGCTTGAGCGCGGTTTCCGTATCGGCGCGGGCACGGCGTTCCAGGGCCAGCATGCTGTCCGGCGGCTCCTTGGCGAGCTGGGCGAGCTGGCTGGCGGCCTTCATCTTGCCCTCCAGGGAGGACGGCCCGTCGCGCACCTCAATGCGCAGGGCATAGGGAATGGGCTTGCCCTGCCAGTCCGGGTCCGGCTCAGCGCCCTGTCCGGAGTCCGCCGCCTCGGGCCCGGCATCGCCGTTCCTGGCCAGCAGGCCGCAACCGTTGAGCAGGCCCGGCAGAACCAGCAGGGCGGCCAGCATCAGAACACGCGCCGACTGCCCGGCCCGTGGGCGAGGCCGGGCGTCGATAAAAAAAAGCCGTCCGCCGACGGCGTGAAAAAAACATAAAAGAGTAACGAATGCGCAACGCATAGTATATTCCATATACGCTTGAGCGTCAGCGCGCGCAAGCCGGGTTTCACACGAGGGCGAAAAAAACGCCGCAGCGCCCGCCCGCTTGGCAAAGCCGCGCCGCTTTGCTAGGCTCAACCCTCATTAAAACGCCGTCCGCGAAAAGCTGAATTTTTTCGGGCAGTAAGGCGCAAAGGAGAAATTGGGCGAAGCTGTATTGAACATACCGCGAGGTCAATTTCTTTTTTGCAACGCAGCTGCACGGAAAAAGGCGGCTTTGCAGCAGGCGCTTTTAAGGAGGGCTGAGCCTAGCGTAACTGCCGCTTCGCCATATCGCGGAACCGTGAAACTATCTGGAGAATACTTATGAATTATGATCTCTGCCTGCATATAGACAGCAACGACCCCGCCATGCTGCGCCTGGTGCTGAAAAACGCGGCCAACTACATCAAGGGCCTGCCCGGCGAAAAATTTCAACTGGCCGTGGTTGCCAACGGCCCCGCCGTAATCCTGTTCACGGACGGGCACGCGGATCTGCGCGAACTGGCCGCGCCGCTTCTGGCCCAGGGCGTGCGCGTCATGCTCTGCGCCAATGCCCTGGCGGACAACAAGATCGACCATGCCCGCCTCTGGCCGGGCTGCTCGGTGGTGCCCGCCGGTCTGGTGGAAGTGGTGCGCCTGCAACGCGAAGGTTTTGCGTACATCAAACCTTAAAAAGGTACGTTGCACAACAGACAAAGCCCCCGTTTCCGGCTCGCGGGACGGGGGCTTTCCCATGACGCGGGCGTGGGCAAAGGAGTGCGGAAAGAATGATCGCCAGAACCTGGCACGGCTTGACGCCGCTGGAAACAAAGACGGCTTTCCGGAAGTATCTGGAACAAACCGGCGTCAGAGACGCCCTGGCCCTGCCCGGCAACCGGGGGGCCTTTGTTTCAGTTGTGGACCAGGGCGCTTACGCCCATTTCTTTCTCTGCACATTCTGGGAAAGCCGGGAGGACGTCCTTGCCTACGCCGGAGACAATCCCTCACTGGCGGTCACCTATCCGGAAGATGCCGCCTTCGGCCTGATTTCCGACCCCATCGTCATCCATCAGGAAGTGCCGGAGGCGCGCAATCCCTTCGTGGAAGGCGGACCGCGGCAAAACCTCCTTGAATCCGCAAGCGGTCAGCGGGAAAATCCGCCACTGGAAGCCGTTGCGGAAACCCTGCGCGCCGTAAGGCAAACAAGCCCGCTTGTGCATTTCATCACAAATTACGTCACGGTCAATGACTGCGCCAACATCACCCTGGCGGCGGGCGCTTCGCCGATCATGGCTGACGACGCCCGCGAGGCCGGGCAGATCACGGGCCTCTGCTCGGCCCTGGTGCTGAACATGGGCACGCTCAACGAACGCACGGTGCAGGCCATGCTCCACGCCGGTCAGACGGCCAACCTTCTGGGCAGGCCCGTGGTTTTTGATCCCGTGGGCGCGGGCGCGTCCGATTTCCGCAACGACACGGCCCTGCGCCTGCTGCGTGAGATCCGCTGCGCCGCCATCAAGGGTAACAATTCGGAAATCAGCTTCCTGGCCGGAGGCATGGCCGACGCCAGGGGTGTGGACGCCGGTCCGGAGAGCCTGGTCACCGAGGACAACCTGGCGGAAAACGCCCGGCGCGCCCGGAAAATGGCCGCGCTGACCGGCGCGGTGATCATGGTCAGCGGGCCCATCGATATTGTGGCGGACAGCCGGGAGGCCTGGGCCGTGCGCAACGGCCATGCCATGATGGCGCGCATCACGGGCACGGGCTGCATGTCCGCTGCCGTGACCGGCGCGTATCTGGGCGCGAATCCGCAAGCGCCCCTGCGGGCCTGCGTCTGCGCCATGGCCGCCATGGGCGTCTGCGGCGAGCTGGCCTATGAAAAACTGCGGGCCGTGGACGGGGGCACCGGCTCTTACCGGATCTTCCTGCTGGACGCCATGAGCAAACTGGATGCGGAAACCCTGGCCGCGCGGGCACGAGTGGAGCGCCTGGAACTGTAAGCCACCGCTCCGCAGATGAGCATGACAATCAGGAGTACTTCACTTCCAATAAGTTACTCAGCGAGCGATCCGTCAGCATACTGAACAGTTCGTCGTAATCCCCGGAAAAAACACCAATGCAACCGTTAGTGCCGGGCTGACCGCCATCGGGATGGATACCGAACATACCTTTTCCAGGCGTGCCCCGATCGGTTTGGAAGCATGGTTCAAGAGGCACAAACCAACCAATATTACGTCCGGGGATTCTCATCTCCTCCTGACTTATCCAACCACCATGCCTGACCGGCAGGATATGATATGGACCATCCGGCAAATGCTGGGCGTATCCGTCCGCCCCATAGGTCACGTTCCGACTATGACCTGCAATTCCTCCACTACGGGCCGACCAAACCTTCATGCCGTCAGGTGAGGTCAGAAAGCTGCCGTTGAATTTCCACATAACCACTATCCTCCCTTCACACGGCTCTGAAGATAGTGCCGCTCGACAGTCTCAAGCCAGCCGTCGCCATAGCGCAGCAAGGCCCTGAGCGGCTCCCCGGCAAATGGTTCACGGCAACGCAGGAAAGCGCGTACGATGCCGTCAAACGGCGGTCTGTACAAACGCTTTTCCGTCCGCAGGGCGGCTTCCACCGAGGCCCCGTCCGTGGGAAAACTTTCCAGAAAACCCTCATAGTCCACAGCCCGTTGCAATAGTATGGCCTGTCCCACGTCCGGCTTGATGTTTTTTTGCTGAAGCTCTTCGCGCAGTCGGCGCAGCTTTTCCGGCTTTGATCCGCACCTGTATATCAGTAGTGCCGCTATACGGGAATCCAGGTCGTCGCTCCCCATGAGCGCCTTGATCTTGGCCTCGCAGATTTTTCCCGGCACATGCTCTCCGCACTGGCCTTCCTTCACTACCAGAGCGTCCCCGTGCGCGTCGAGATAGGGCTTGACCAGCGGGTCGCGGGCCTCCTCGCCCAGTGTCTCCGCCGGGCCGTTGTTACTGATGATCCGGGCCAGATGCGGCAGTGCCCTGTCGCGCGTGCGCGGCTCATGCGCCAGGAGCAGCAGAAAATCCGCCATGCCTGTACCCAGCGTGGAGGAAAGCCGCCATTCCGCATCTTGCAACGTCAAAAACAGTCCGGCGTCCACGGGGAAAGCAGCCAGAAAGGCGTCCACATCCTCCGGGGCGCGGGTCATCGCCGCCAAGGCGTAGAGCGTGACAATCCGCTCCAAAGGATCATCCGTGGACAGATTCTGCCGCAGAATCCGCACGTGCTCCGGCCGCTCGGGCAGTCCCACGGAAAGAAAACAGGCTTCCAGGCGCGTGATCCGGTCGGCATCCTGAAACAGTTCGCTGAAGGCCCGCGCCAGAGGCTCGCCGGGACGGGCCGGTTGCGCCGCCCACGCGCCGGAACAGCCGGAACAAAGGCACACAAGCAGCCCGAGAAACGGAAGAAGCGCCCGCAGGCGCACACCAGGGCATTCGCGACCCAGCATGGCATCTCCTCAAACACCGCGCACGGTGAGGCATCAGCCGTTATTTTATTTATTTATAAATAGTATTAACTGAAAATATATTTTCAGCAAGGGCCCTTCCGTCAAAGGAGGGGGCGTGGAAACAAAAAGCGCCCCGCCGGACTTGCCGACAGGGCGCTGATTCATGCTCCAACGCGCCGCCCGTTTCCCCTTACCTGGGGCCCAACGGCTCAGGACTTGCTCTTGGCGGCCTTGCCCGCTATCTGGTAGCGTTTCAGGGACGAAAGCTCGACCTTGCGCAGGCGAAGGGACTGGGGCGTCACTTCCACCAGTTCGTCCTCGCGCACGAAGTGCAGGGCATGTTCCAGAGTCATTTTCTTCACCGGGGTGAGGATGACGTTTTCATCCTTGCCCGCGGCGCGCAGGTTGGTGAGCTTCTTTTCCTTGGTGGCGTTGACGTCGATGTCATTGTCGCGGTTGTGCTCGCCCACGATCATGCCCTCGTAGACCGGGTCGCCGGGCTCCACAAAGAGCGTGCCGCGCGGTTCCAGATTGAACAGGGCATAGGCCACGGCTGAACCGGGCCGGTCCGCCACGATGGAACCGGAAAAACGCGTGGGGAAGTCGCCGCGCCATTCCTCGTACCCTTCCAGATAGGAATTCATGATGCCCGTGCCCTTGGTGTCCGTGAGAAATTCGTCGCGGTAGCCGATGAGCCCGCGCGAGGGCACGGAGAATTCCAGGCGCACGCGGCCCGTGCCGTTGTTGGTGCAATTGAGCATGCGGCCCTTGCGCTGGGCCAGCTTGTCCGTGACCACGCCCATGAAGATTTCATCGCAGTCCACATAGAGATGCTCAATGGGCTCCAGGGTCTTGCCGTTGGCGTCCTTTTTCAGGATCACCTCCGGCCGCCCCACGGAAAGCTCGAAACCCTCGCGGCGCATGGTCTCAATGAGAATAGCCATCTGGAATTCGCCCCGGCCCTTGACCAGAAAGGCGTCACGGTCCGACGTCTCTTCCACCCGGATGGCCACGTTGCGCAGGCTTTCCTTGACCAGACGGTCCTGGATGGCCCGGCTCTGCACAAGTTTGCCTTCGCGCCCGGCCAGGGGCGAGGTGTTGATGCCGAAGCGCATGGCCACGGTGGGCTCGTCCACGCGGATGCGCGGCAGGGCGCGCGGGCTCTCGCGGGTGCAGATGGTGTCGCCGATGGTCACGTCCTCAATGCCCGCCAGCACCACGATGTCGCCGGGCCGGGCCTCCTCCACCTCGGAGAGCTGAAGGCCGTCATAGACCTGAAGGCGGGTGGCGCGCAGGGGCCGGGCTTCGCCGCCCTCGCCGATGCAGGCCAGGGATTCCTTGGCAAAAACCTTGCCGTGCATGATCCGGCCCACGGCCAGCCGCCCAAGATAGTCCGAGTAATCCAGGTCAGCCACCAGCATCTGGAAGGGCTGCTCCGGATCGTGGGCCGGGCCGGGAATTTTGGTCAGAATGGCTTCGAACAGCGGGGAAAGATCTTCCTGCGGGTCGTCGATATTGTTCATGGCCACGCCCGAACGACCGATGGCGTAGAGCACGGGGAATTCCAGCTGTTCCTCGCTGGCCCCCAGGTCGATGAACAGATCGTAGATTTCATTGAGCACTTCCTGCGGCCGGGCGTCCTTGCGGTCGATCTTGTTGATGACCACCACCACGGGCAGACCGGCTTCCAGGGTTTTGCGCAGCACGAAGCGAGTCTGCGGCAAGGGGCCTTCGGAAGAGTCCACCAGCAGAATGGCTCCGCTGGCCATGGACAGGGAACGCTCCACCTCGCCGCCGAAATCCGCGTGGCCCGGCGTGTCGATGATGTTGATCTTCACGCCCTTCCAGCGCACGGCGCAGTTCTTAGCGGCAATGGTGATGCCGCGTTCGCGCTCCAAATCCATTTTGTCCATGACGCGGTCGTCCACGCGCTGGTCGGCGCGGAATACGCCGCTCTGCTTGAAAAGGGCGTCCACCAGGGTGGTCTTGCCGTGGTCAACGTGGGCGATAATGGCAACATTGCGGAGAGAATCATTCTGCTGCATGGGAAAAGCCTTGGATTAGAAAAGGATACGGCGGCGACGAACCGGAAGGCCGCCGTAAAAAACAGTGCAAACGCTCTGGAGAGAGGCCGCCGACGGCGGCGCAAACACTGCGGAGCGGGGCTTGTCATCAGCCTGAAGGAGAGGCTTTGTACGCATTTTTCAAAGTTTTGTCACCAAGGCCCTGAGCAGGCGGTCCAGTTTGGCCCCGGCGCGCCCGGCCACGGCGATGATTTCCTCCAGGGGCGCGGGCGCCATGCAGTCCGGCAAATTCTTGTTGGACAGGCAGGAAAAGCCCAGCACGCGCATGCCCAGATGCCGCGCCGCAATCACTTCCAGCACGGTGCTCATGCCCACGGCGTCGGCACCCCACTGGCGGTACATGCGGGTTTCCGCCGGAGTTTCCATTTCCGGCCCGTGCACTCCGATGTAGACGCCCCGCTCCAGGCGGATGCCCAGATGCTCCGCCGTTTCTTGGGCCAGGGCCCGCAGTTCCGGGTCAAAAACCGCGCTCATGTCCGGAAAGCGCTCGCCCCAGGACGCGCAATTGGGCCCCATGATCGGCGAAACGCCGGTATGGTTGATCTGGTCGGCCATGCACATCAGGTCCCCGGCCTCAAAGAGCGGGTTGAGCGCCCCGGCGGCATTGGTGATGATCAGGGTTTTCACGCCCAGCCCGGCCATGACCCGCACGCCCATGCAGACCTCGGCCGGGCTTCTGCCCTCATACAGATGGCAGCGGCCCTGCTGGGCCAGTACCGGCCGCCCGCCCAGGCGGCCCAGAACAAAGGCCCCGTGATGCGAATCCACGCCGGGCAGCGGAAAACCGGGCAGTTGCGCGAAGGGCGCCACGCAGGGACCGGCCCCGCCCGCGTCGCCAGCCAGGGCGGCTGCCAGGCCCGAAAGGCCGGTGCCCAGGATCAGACCCAGAGGGGCTTCCGCCCCGAAGGCGGAATCGGGCAGGGCGGCGCGCAACGCCTCGACGGCAAGCTGGACTTCTTGTGGATTTTGCATAAGATTATCTCTCGACTTCTGGTAGATTTTCGGGTGAAAGACATCGCCCGGCCACTATAGCCCGCGCGCATCCGGCCCACAAGGGCGGGCGCGCGGCGCGGGCATGCCATAATAGGGAAGAGCACTGTTCCCTGGGGAGAGAGGTTTGAACAAAGCTCAGGACAGCAGCAAAAAAAAGGCCGCCGCCGGCAGCGCCGCCAAAGGCGTTCCCACGGAAATTCCGTTGACCGAGCATAAAATTCTGGTGGCCAACCGGGGCGAGATCGCCATACGCATCATGCGGGCCTGCCGCAAGCTGGGTGTGGCATTCACGGCCGTGTACACCGCCGAGGACGCGGCCTCGGGCCATGTCCGCCTGGCCCGCGAGGAAGGCGGGGAAAAGAGCCTGTTCCGCGTGTCCTCCTATCACGACGCCAACGAACTGATGGCCGTTGCCGACGAGGCGGGCTGCACCGCCGTGCATCCGGGCTACGGCTTTTTCGCCGAGGATTTCCGTTTCGCCCGCCGGGTCACCAAGCGCGACCGCAAACTGACCTTCATCGGCCCCTCCTGGAAAATCATCCGCGAGCTGGGCGACAAGATCAATACCAAGCGCCTGGCCCGCAGCCTGGGCGTGCCCACGGTGCCTGGTTCGGACCGCCCCATTTACGACGAGATGGAGGCCGAGCGCATCGCCAAGTCGGTCTTTGAATTCCAGGAACAGCAGGGCATCCAGCGCCCGCTGGTGCTGGTCAAGGCCTCGGCGGGCGGCGGCGGCATGGGCATTGAGGAAGTCTACGACCCGGACCAGTTCCGCTCGGTCTACCGGCGCATCCGCAATTACGCCCTGCGCCAGTTCAAGGACGAAGGCGTGCTCATCGAGCAGCGCATCACGGATTTCAACCACCTGGAAGTGCAGATCGTTTCGGACCGCTCGGGCACGAACCCCGTGCACTTCGGCACGCGCAACTGCTCCATCCAGTCAACGGGCCTGCAGAAACGCATCGAGGTCGCGCCGGGCTTCGCGCCGGACGAACTGGAGTATACCTTTAATGCGGGCCGCGTGCTTACGGACATTGTGGACTATTCCCTGACCATGGCCCGCAAGGTGGGCTATGACAACGTGGGCACCTGGGAATGGATCGTCACCCGCAAGGGCGACCCCTTCCTTATGGAGGTCAACACCCGCATCCAGGTGGAAAACGGCGTCTCGGCCCGCATTTCGCGTGTTCGCGGCAAAGAGGGCGTGGATCTCATCGCCGAGCAGATCCGCATCGGCCTGGGCCAGCCCCTGGGCTACACCCAGGCGGAAATCGCCTCCGAGGGCGTGGGCATCGAGTACCGCCTCATCGCCGAGGACCCGGACAACAATTTCACGCCCTGGGTGGGCCGCATCGAGCACTTCCAATGGAAGGACCAGCCCTGGCTGGCCATGCTGACCCATGTGCCCCGCAACGAGCCCTACGAGATCCCCACGGAATTCGACCCCAACCTGGCCCTGGCGATCATCTGGGGCAAGGACCTGGAGGAGGCCAAGGCCCGCGGCCTGGAATTTCTGGACTCCCTGCGCCTGGAAGGCCAGAACGGCGCGGGCGACCCCCTTAAATCCAATGTGGGCTTTTTGAAGGCCAATACCGGACGCATTCTGCGTTTTTAACCACGGCCAAGGCGTCGGCATGCACAGTTCCTCCCCACCGCCCCGTTGCGCGGCCTGTCCCTTCAAACGCGAAGAGCGGCTCTGTTGCGTGCCGGGCGGCAAACATCCGCCGGACTGCCCTTCGGCGGCGCACACGGACTTGGTGGAGAAGAGCCGCCGGACCTACGCGCAGCCGGACATCCGGCATTTCGCCCGCCAGGCCGCCCGGGTGGAGCGGCACAGCTACGCGAAACTGCCCGACGGCGGGCGCATGCCCTGCCGCCCCCGGATTTTGGAAATCGTGGCCTTTGCCAGGGCCATGGGCTACCATCGCCTGGGCCTGCTCTTTTGTATCGGCCTGCGGCGCGAGGCCGCGGGAGCGGCGGAAATCTTCGAGGCCCAGGGCCTGGAAACAATTTCCGCCGTTTGCAAGGCGGGCGGGCTGTCCAAGAGCGAGCTGGGCCTCTCGGGCGAGGATCTGCTCAACCCGGAGCAGCCGGAAAGCATGTGCAATCCCGTGCTCCAGGCCGAGCTGATGAACAGGGCCCAGGTGGACTTCAACGTGCTGCTGGGACTCTGCGTGGGCCACGACACCCTGGCCCTGCGCCATCTGGAGGCCCCGGCCACCGTGCTGGCCGTCAAGGACCGCATGCTGGGACATAATCCGCTGGCCGCTGTCCAGTGCAGCGGCAGTTATTTCAACTACCTCAAGACACCGATGTAAGCGGCGCACCTAACTTATGGACAACAACATCGAAAAACGCATCCAGAGCCTGCGCGACCGACTGACCTACATGCAGGACATTTTCGCGGGCAAGCACAAGGACAACGCGGACCTGCTGGAAGAGCGGCTCACGGCTTTCGCCGAACGCGCCCGCTCCGGCTCGCTCAACGATCCCTATGCGGAACTGGCCACGGTCGAGGATCTGTTCTCCTATGTGGAGCGCCGTCTGGAAAGCAGCGTCACGCCCATGGACCGGGTGCGCATCGTGCGTCATCCGCAGCGTATCTGCCTGCGCGACATCCTGGAAAACGTCTACGACAACTTCACTGAAGTGGGCGGCCAGGACGAGCACAGCCTGGACCCCAGCATGCTCATCGCCCGCGCGGTGATCACCCGCCGCCGGGGCAAAAAGATTTACACCCAGTCGGTCATGGTCATCGGCCAGGAGAAAGGCCACGGCGCGGAATTCCGCAACGGCGGCTCGGTCAAGCCCTGGGGCAACGCCAAGGCCCTCCAGTACATGCGCGTGGCCGAAACCGAGGGCATTCCCATCCACGCCTATATTTTCACGCCCGGCTCCTTTCCCATTGAGGACTACCCCGGCGCGGCCCAGCAGATCGCCCGCAACATTTACGGCATGGCGGGCCTGCGCGTGCCCGTGGTGGCCGTGATTTCCGAGGGCGGCTCCGGCGGGGCCGAGGCCATCGGCCTGGCGGACAAGCGCCTGATGCTCTCGCACGGCTATTATTCGGTCATTTCGCCGGAAGGCGCCGCAGCCATCGAAGGACGGCTCAAGGCCGGACAGCGAGCCACTCCCGAGCTGATCGAGCACTGCGCCGAAAATCTGCACATCACGGCCCAGGACAATCTGCGCTTCGGTTATATCGACCGAGTGGTGCAGGAGCCGTCCCTGGGCGCGCGGCCCTGGCATTTCGACTTTTTCCGCTCCTTGCGCCAGGAGGTCATCCGGGCCACGGACGAAGTGGTCATCTCCACCCGCAAGATGCCTGTTTTCCGAGGGCTGGCCCTCTCGCGCCACCGCAATCCGGAAGTCAACCTGGACGAGCTGCATATCCGCTGGGGCCTGTCGGCCGCAGCCAAGGACCGTCTGCGCGAACGCCGCCAGCAGAAATTTCTGCGCCTCTCACGCCAGGCCGCGCGCGACCGCCGTCCCTTCCTGACCAAGACCGCCGCCGCCTTCTGGGACTGGTTCTCCAAGCCCTGGGTCAGCTTCAAGTATGATTTCTATCGCAAGCACCAACGCCAGATCCGGGGCTTCATGGAAGAGGTGGACAACGAGTGGGAAATGTTCAAGGGCCGCCTGCTCTCCCCCTGGCGCAAGCTCACCCGCAATCTGCCCAGCCGCGCGGACAACAAGGCCAGGGAACTCACGGCCCTTTCGGCCTGGACGGACGATTCGCGGCGGCACAAGTGGAATTATCTCTCGCCCCGCTACAAGGTCGACCGCACCCTGACCTGTCCCAACAGCGCTTCCTACGGTTGTCTGGATCTCTGGGGTCCGGACCTTTTCGCGGAATTCGCGGGCGTGTGCAGCCACTGCGGCTACCATTTTCCCATGGAGCCCGAATGGTACGTGAAAAACGTCTTCGATCCCGGCTCGGTCTTTGAGTTCAACAGCGAAATCGAGGCGGGCAATCCCCTGGACTTTCCCGGTTTTGCCGAGCGCATCAGCGACGCCCAGAAAAAGACCGGGGCCAAGAGCGGCTGCATGACCTTTGAAGCCCGCATCGACAACACCAAGATGGTGGTTGCCATGCTCATGGGCACCTTCCGGGGCGGCTCGGTGGGCGCGGCCGAAGGCTACAAATTCGTGGAGGCCGCGCAGCGCGCCGCCAAGAAGCGCTACCCCTTCCTGGCCTACGTGCACGGCACGGCGGGCATCCGCATCCAGGAGGGCACCCACGGCGTGATCCAGATGCCGCGCTGCACCGTGGCCGTGCGCCGCTACATCGAATCCGGCGGCCTGTACATGGTGCTGTACGATACCAATTCCTTCGCCGGGCCGGTGGCCAGCTTCCTGGGCTGCTCGCCCTACCAGTTCGCGGTGCGCTCCTCCAACATCGGCTTCGCCGGACCGGGCGTGATCAAGGAAACCACGGGCATGGACATTCCGCCCAAATACCACCGCTCCTACCGCGCGCTGTCGCGCGGCCACATTCAGGGCATCTGGGACCGGAGGCAGATCCGCGCGAACCTCAAGCAGGCTCTGCTTACCATCGGCGGCAGAAACTTGTATTATCGGTAAGGAAGTACTGAGTAATGGTCTTTTTGCCCTTTGTCTGCGTCAGGCTCACCCCGTGCGAAACTCGTGTATGTTTTGATACACTTCGTTCCGCCCGGCGTTCGCCTTTCTTGGCAAAGAACAAACATCCTCATTACTCAGCACTTCCTCAAAAACACAACCGTTCAGGCTCTGTTTCCTTATACCGCCGCGCTGAGCGCAGCGAAGAAGGCGGGTGCCGGTTTGGACGGGTTTTGCAAAAAATAAGATATTTTTTCGCGGTCAAGGAAAGCTCGTTTTTTTGAGCGTAAACGTACTCAGGTACGTACGCATCAAAAAAACGAGTATGACGCCGACCGCGGGGAAAAAGCTGTTTTTCGTAAAAGACGAACAAAAAATACGCAGAACGCGCCATAGACATAAGCCATAACGGACAGAAAATGATCGACATTTCCGCCTTGCTGGATGAAATCAAGGCCTCGCCCTACCGCGAGATCGTCATTACCGCGCCCCACACCGGGCGAGTGACCTTTGCCGGTCTCAAAACCGGCGACAAGGTCCTGGGGCCCCAGGGCCAATGGAAGGAAAAACCCGGCACCCAGCTGGCCACACTGGAGCGCGAACGCAATCCCAAGCCCATCTGTACGCCGGAAAAAGGTGAAATCAGCGAGTTGCACAGCGAGCTGGAGGGCTGCTTCGTAGAGGCCGGAACGCCGCTGGCCGTGCTGCGCCACATGCTCACCCGCGAGGAAGTGCAGCGGGCCATTCTGCAGAAGGCCCTGCATCTGTTCCGCGCGCCCGAGCGGGCCAAATACTATTTCACGCCCGAAGTGGACAAGAAAATCCGCGCTTCGGACGCGCATTCCGTAGCGGTGCGGGACGGCATGGAACTCCTGATCATGTCGCGCATGAAACGCGAAGTGCCCCTGCACTACACGGGCCCGGACGGCGTCATTTACGCCGTCTACTTCAAGTACAGCGAAAACATGGACACGGGCGCGCCGCTCATCGGCGTTTGCCCGCAGGACCAGCTTCCGGCCATTCAGGACGTGATCATGCGCGTTCAGACCGAATGGACGGAAAAAGAATAACGGCGGCAAATCCCGCGTCAGCCGGCGCGGCCCATGATACGCCGCCCCAACACTAACACATACGGTAGACTACTATGGGAAAAGCACTGCAAATACGGGTCAGCGCCGTGACCTGGAATGAAGATCTTCTGGAACAACTCTGGCCCCAACTGACTGAACTGGCCTTCAGCGTGCCCATCAAGCACGAAAAGCGCGGCGTGCTGGAAATGGTACGCGCCCTGGACGAGGGCCTGACCTTCATGAAATGGTCCAAGGCCCGCCAGGACGCCTTGGGACCGGGCATCCGCGAAGCCGCGCGCCTGAAGCAGGAGCTGGAGGCGGCGCTTGCCGACTGGCAGCCGCGCGAAGCCAACGTTCTGAGCGATCAACTGGAAGACGTGCTGGACAATCTGGAACGGGCCTTCGTGGCCTGAGCCCGGCACATCCGCTAACAGCATATTGTGCTTGAAGTTTCCGCGGGCGGGCTTTGCCCGACCGCGGAAATCTCGCGGATCCAGAGCAGAGTAACTTTGAAATTTTACAAATTTCAAAGTTGGGATTCCGGTGAAAAACGTGGTTTTCGCCGGAATCCACGCCGCGCCCTGTGCGGCGTTAGAGCAATTTCAAAGTAAAACTGCTCTGGTTTCACTTCCGTCTTACGAGGCCGAACATTTTGATAATAACAGAGCAATTTCATTGTGAAAATGCTCTACCCGCTTTCATCCGGAGCAACAGCCATGTTGAATAAAGTCATGATCATCGGCCGCCTGGGCCGCGACCCCGAACTGCGCTACACCCAAAGCGGCTCGCCGGTAGCCAGTCTGAACGTGGCCACCGACGAATCCTATACCGACCGCGACGGCAACAAGGTGGAACGCACCGAATGGCACCGTGTGTCCGTGTTTCAGCGCCAGGCTGAAAACTGCGCCAATTACCTTGCCAAGGGCAGCCTTATCTATGTGGAAGGCAGTCTGCAGACCCGCAAATGGCAGGATCAGCAGGGCCAGGACCGTTACACCACGGAAATCAAGGCCCAGCGCGTGCAGTTTCTGGACCGCAAGGGCGACGCCCCGCGCGGCGGCCAGGGCGGCCCCGGCGGCTATGAGGATGACTACGCCGCCGGTGGCGGGTCCGCACCCCGGCAGGCTCCGCGCGGCCAGGGCGGGGGCCAGCGGGCCCAGGGCGGACAGGGGGGCGGCGGTCAGGCGCAGCAGCGTCAGGCTCCGCGCCAGCAGCCCCAAGACGAGGATCTGGGCCCGGCCTTCCCCTCGGAAGCCTCCAACATGGATGAAGTGCCCTTCTAGGCAACACTGATCGTCAGTGTTTTCCCGAGCAGCTCAAGGTTAGAAAGACCCTGCTCTTGCACCGACAATCCGTGCTGACGCGGATTGCCGGTGTATCTTTGTCCCCGGCGCGGGCCTTACGGCCGCCGGGGACTTTTTTCCCCACAAGCGCCCGGAGAAGCCACAAAAAATTCTGAAAGGTAGTTGACTTTTTGTTAGATTATTCACAAGATGGATGCCGGAACAGCCCCTTGCCGTCCGACGCGCGTTCTTGTCCGGCGCGGCAAGGCGTCCATAACCAAAACATGGAGGATTTCGCGATGTCCAAACTGGTACCCCCGCATGGCGGCAAAGGCCTGGTGTGTTGCCTGTTGGAAGGCAAGGCTTTGGAAGATGAAAAGAAAAAGGCCGCCGGCCTGAAGCAGATCGAGATTTCTTCCCGTGCCAAGGGCGACCTGATCATGATGGGCATTGGCGGTTTTTCGCCCCTGACCGGCTTCATGAACAAAGCCGACTGGAAGAGCGTGTGCGAAAAAATGCTGCTCTCCGACGGCACCTTCTGGCCCGTGCCGGTGACCCTCGACATCTCCGCCGAAGACGCGAAAGGCCTCAAAGTCGGCCAGGAAGTGGCTCTCGTCCGCAAGGGCGAAATCATGGCGACCATGAAGGTGGAAGAAATCTACGAGATGACCGAAGCCGACAAAAAGTGGGAATGCGAGCTGGTCTTCAAGGGCGAAGGCCCGGACTCCGAAAAGTTCTGGGAAGTGGCCCCCAATGACCACCCCGGCGTCAAAATGGTGCTGGCCCAGAAGGAATATAACATCGCCGGCCCGGTGAAAGTGCTCTCGCAGGGCGAATTCCCCGAAAAATTCCCCGGCGTGTACATGACCCCCGCCCAGTTGCGTGAAAAGATGGACGAACGCGGCTGGCAGAAAGTTGCCGCCCTGCAGCTGCGCAACCCCATGCACCGTTCGCACGAATACCTCGCCAAGATCGGCGTGGAAATCTGCGATGGCGTGGTCATCCACTCCCTGGTGGGCTCCCTGAAGCCCGGCGACATTCCGGCCGAAGTGCGCGTGAAGTGCATTGACACCCTGGTGGACAAATACTTTGTCAAAGACTTCGTGATCCAGGCCGGTTATCCTCTGGACATGCGTTATGCCGGACCGCGTGAAGCCCTGCTGCACGCCACCTTCCGCCAGAACTACGGCATCAACAACCTGCTGGTCGGCCGCGACCACGCCGGTGTGGGCGACTTCTACGGCATGTTCGAGGCCCAGGAAATCTTCCGCAAGATGCCCGCGCCCGCCGATGAAGGCAAACGCCTGCTCTGCGAGCCCCTGAACATCGACTGGACCTTCTACTGCAAGAAGTGCGACGGCATGGCCTCCATGCGCACCTGCCCGCACAGCAAGGAAGACCGCGTGATTCTGTCGGGCACCAAACTGCGCAAGATGCTCTCCGAAGGCGCGGAAGTGCCGGATCACTTCGGCCGTGAGGAAGTGCTCGTGATTCTGCGCGAGTACTATTCCGGTCTCACCGAAAAGGTGGAAATCAAGATGCAGCGCGCCGCCGCCGGTTCCACCATGTAGCAGCGGGCCTCATCGCAAGTATACAAAAGGACGCCCTTCGGGGCGTCCTTTTTTTAGAGCATTTCAATCTTGAAATGCTCTACCGAGACTGCGAGAGCGCCTCGCTACGAAGCCGTAAGCGCAACTTATTTGCGCTGTTGCCTCTCCCGTTAGCGAGTCCTTGAGCTTTACGGGCGCGGACAGCATAGCGAAGCGGCGGAGTAAGCGTATCTTTAACTTTGGAATGCGCGGCATTTAACGTTAATCCGCTCCAGGCTCTGAAGCGACCGTTAAGGCGATACGCAACCACGGCCGGAAACGCGCTCTATTTCTTGCACTTCACAATGATATTGCGCATGGGCGTATTGCCCACTCCCACGGTATTGGTGCTGACGATCTCGTACGGGCCGTCGCACTTGTCCGCCGCCTGGTTGTAGCAGTCGGCCCAGTCGTTGTCCGTGCCGTTGCAGTTGATGGAATAGCCTTCGCTGCCGTCAGGCAGTTTGGCATTGCGCGCGCCGCCGCAGGCGCAGAGCAGAAAAGCGAAGGCCCCCAACAGAATAACGTTCTTCCACATGGCACTCTCTCCGGACAAAAGTTCAGGCGGCCGATCCCGCTTGATCTAAAGCAGATTAACTTTGCAATGTTACAAATTTCAAAGTTCGCATTCTGGCGAAAAACACGGTTATCGTTGCTGCCGATCCCCGTATGGCTCCGTTGTCGCCAACGTGGACAGCCCTTCGGACTGCCTTCGGTCGCTTCGCCGGAATCCACGCCGCGTTGCTCTCGATGCCTGTACGCCCTTTGGGCTACAGGCACGGCCCTACGGGCCGCCCGTCGGGTCGGTCTTCGCGGCGCGCCGCACCGTGTGCGGCGTTAGAGCAATTTCACTTTGAATTTGCCCTAGAGGCTGTCGTCACGAGATGGATTTTCGTGTTATATCAAGGAGAACGAGCCTTTTAGCACTGCTGTCTTTATCCGTAATGCGCGTTCCTCGCATAACGGCTAAAGCATGCAGGGAGTATACTCTTGCCTCAGCCGTTAAGACGAAGAAGCTTTAGCCGTAGGCGAACTTGTGGGCCGTACGAATAAAGACAACAACTCTGGCTACGGATGAAGGCTGCAATGAGTTACACAAAACTTCTCTCATCGAAATCACAGTCGCTATCCGTATCGTTGCTGTCCTTATCTGTACGCCTCTTTGCGGCTGCAGCTAAATCAACACAGCAGTGCTGTGAACGGCTGGCGCGACCGGAATAAAAGGCGATGTTCGACACGGAGATAACCCAAGAGACGCTCATGACGACAGACTCCAGACAGTGTGCCCCGCATGGCAGCAAAGGACAAGCGCTTTCCGAAGCGCTCAGCCCGTGATGCTGATCAGGGACGGCAGTAGGCCCGCCAGGCTTATGAGCAGGAGCAGGGCCAGCACCACGCGCCGGAAGCGGACCTCGTCCACGCGCCGGAACCAGCGCGAGCCCAGCCAGATGCCCAGGCCCACGCAGGGCAGCATCACGGCGGCCAGCAGGAAAACCTGGCCGGTCATCAGGCCGTAGCCCCAATACACCAAGGCAGCCAGCACGTCGGTGAACAGGAAAAAAGCGATGAGCGAAGCGCGGCTCACCGCCGCGCTGGAAGGGCCGGACAGGAAAAAGAGAATGACCGGCGGCCCGCCGTTGGCCGACGCGCCGTTGATCAGCCCGGTGAGCGCGCCCACCCCGCAGGCTCCCCAGCGGCCCGGCCGCTGCCGCAGCTTGAAGCCGAAAAAAAGCATGCCCGTCAGGACCAGCACGACCGTATTGATGACCGCGGTCATCGGCGCGGCGGGCACCGAGGCCAAACAGTACGCGCCCGGCGGCGTGCCCAAGGCCACGCCCAGCGCCAGATGGCGCAGGGCTTTCCAATCCGCTTCCTTGTAGACAAAGGGCAAATGCCCGGCACTGGCCGCGATCTCCCAGAGCACGATCACCGGCGCGATGTGCGCCGGGGGCAGCAGCAGGGTCAGCAGCACAATGCAGATCATGGAAAAGCCGAAACCTGTGGCGCCCCGGACCAGGCCGGCGCAGAACACGGCCAGGGCGGCGCAGCTCAATTCCAGGGGCGTAAGGGGCATGGCGGGCCTCCGCGAAAGGAGAAAAGCCGTTTCCCGCGCACAAGGCGCGGCACGCTCTTTCTCAATAAGCCGCGGGACCGGACCAAGGCAAGTCCCCGGAAGAGCCGTCCTTCGACCTTTGCCATCCGATGCCGCCGGTGCCGCCCGGTGACATGTGCCCCGCTGAATGCGAAGCAAGCGCATCCGCGGGTTGAGCGTTTGCACAGGCCGTGCTCCCTGATGCGCCTGCTCCGCCGCCGAAAGCCCCCGCGCTTTACGAAAAGTAAAAAACAGCCTATAGATGTTGTACTTTTGTGGCCCCGATTCTCTCAGCGGCACGTCCCAGATCACTCCGGCGGAGCAATCCCGACAACATCGGCGCGACACGTCCGCGCCGCACAGCCATACCCACAGGTGTTTCATGAAGCGATCCCGCGAGATACTCACCGGCTCATTGTGCGTCACGCTGCTGGCAGCGGCCTTCTGCGTCTGGAGCGCCTTCGGCAATGACGTCAATTTCTGCGTGACCGCCGGTTGTTCCCTGTATCAGGACTTCACCGTGGGCGGCGTTTCGCTCTGGTGGCTGGGCACGGGGACCTTCGCCCTGCTGGCCTTGCTGGCCCTGCTGGGGGCCGCCGCCGCGGGGCGTCTTCTGGCCGGACTGGCCCTTTTGGGCGATATCTGCCTGCTGTTGCTCATGGCCCTGACCGCGCCCTGCGTGAGCTGCCTGGTGGTGGCCGTGTTCTTCGCCCTGAGCTATCTGGGCTTCCGGCAGGCCGAACCGGCGCAGGCGCGCGGGCGCGACAGCCATGGCCGCCGCTCCGTGCTGCTCTGGATCTGGGTGTTGCTGTTTACCGTCAACGTGGGGGCCGTGGCCCGCTCGCAGACCGAGGTCTGGCCCATCATGGGGGCCGGTGACGAAGCCACGGTACGCATGTTCTTCTCCCCCTCCTGCCCGAGCTGCCGCGAGGGCATCAACATCCTGTCCGGCCATGTGGACGTGGCTTTCTATCCCCTGGCCGAAAACGACAATGATGTGTACAAGGTGGCCCAGATGCGCCGCCTGCTGGACGCGGGCATGAATCTGGCCGAGGCGCTGGCCCAGTCCCAGAACGTGGCCGTGCCGCGCGGGCTCGCGTCCTTGAGCCCCGATCTGCTCTGGCTGCGTTTCAAGATGCTGCGCAACAAGGCCCATGTCTTTTCCGCCGGGGCGCAGACCGTGCCCTTCTTTGAATATCACGGCCTGCCCGGCATGCTGGTCAAGCAGCAGGAGCGCAGACAGCGCCAATCCCCCGGTTCCGTTTCCGACCAGACGGAAGGCCGACCTGGCGTTCCGGCGGCGCAGTCTCCCGTCCTGCCCCCGTCCGACCAAGCCGACCCGACAGGTCAGGCCGGTCAGGACGCCGGTCTGCCTCTGGACCCGCAGGTGGCGGGGCAGTGCGGAGGCCCGACCCCCTGCCCCTAGGGCCTGTTAACGCTATGCCTTTTTGCCCTCCTGCCGCGTCAGATTTCACCTGCTTTTTCGGTCGAGTACCAGAAGAGTACACTCCCTCAAAGCAGGTTTATCTTCCTTGCAGGCGAACAAAAATTCTATAGTGTTAACAGACCCTAGAGCATTTTGCGCTTGAAATTATCGCTTAACGGCGAAGTAAATTCGCCTTGCGATAATTTCGCGGTGCGGATTTTCATGAAAAATCCGCACAGGGCGTTGAGATATTTTCAATATCAAAACGCTCTAGGGCCTGATTGCACTTGAGCCTTCATGCCTTCGCACGGGGCATGCTTCATGCTCTTTTTTTAGCCGTCCGTTTTCTTTCTTCTTAGGCTTGTGTCCATCTTGTATAAAAATTCACAATCCTAAATCTTCCGGCATGCCTCTTGACGGGCAAAATTTTTCACGGCATGCAACGCGTCCGCTCCCGGCTTGTTTTGCCAAAAGCGACGTATGCTTGCCCGAGGCTCCGGGGCCGGGAACAGTGCGTGAAATGACCGAAAGGGCTTGACGCGCTTTGCCCTTCCCCCTTATATGAGGAATCTATATACTTGGCCGTTTGGCTGGAATTCATGAACGCACAAGAAATTTTTCGCAGCCGGAAAAATGATGTGGTCCGCCTCTGGACAGAGGCGGTGTACTCCACCTATCCCTTTGAGACCACCGGATTCCTGCGCACCAAGCAGGACGCTTTCGGCAATCCCGTGGCAAATATGACCAAGGAGGCGGCGGGAACGCTGTACGACGCCGTGGCCGGAGAAGAGGTGGAGGTGGCCACGGTCAAAAACGCGCTGGAACGCTTCGTGAAGCTGCGCGCCGTGCAGACCTTCACGCCGAGCCAGGGCCTGGGGGTTTTTTACCTGATGAAGCCCCTTCTGCGGGAGCGCATTTTGCCCGAGCTGGCCGAACAGGGGGAGCTTGACGCCTATCTCACGGCTGAATCCCGCCTGGACAGCTTGGCGTTGCTGGCCTTCGACATCTATACCGCGGCCCGCGAAACGCTGGCGGAGTCGCGCATCAAGGAAATCCGCAACCAGTACGCCCAACTGGCGCGCTGGGCGCAGACATTGGAGGAAGGCCCGTCCGGCGCGCGTTGACGCGGCGGCGGGAGGCGGCCTGATGCCGAAGCGCGGCGGCGGACAGTGTCCACGGCCGGCTTTTTACTGTGGAACGGCGGTCGGCGACGGCCCGCCGGGCACCCTGAAAAGCCACGCGCGCGGCACGGGAAAACCCGATCCGGGGCGGCGCACGCCGCCGGACAAGCCCCGGCAAAAACACGCGGACGGCAAGGCCCACAGGCGTGTGGGACGCAACGATCTTCCTGAAATCCCCGGCCGGAATCCGCCGGGCGGTTTCAGGATAACTTGTAGTCAAGCGAGGTAGGGAATGTTCTCATCATTACTGCTGGTGCTGCTCATAGGGGCCATCGCCTGGGCGGGAGCGAGCGCGGGACTCGCCCCTCTGTTCGGCGTGGCGCTGCCTTATGTGGCGGTAGTCGTCTTCATCGCCGGGATGGTCTGGCGCATGGTGTACTGGGCCAAATCGCCCGTGCCCTTCTGCATCCCCACCACCGGCGGGCAGGAGCAATCGCTTGATTTCATCAAGCAGAACAAGATCGACTGCCCCAGCACCACCTGGGGCGTTGTAAAGCGGATGTTCCTGGAAGTCTTTTTCTTCCGTTCCCTGTTCCGCAACTCCCTGGCGGACGTGCGCGAAAATGACCCGATCAGCAACGGGCCGCGCAGCGTCTACTATTCCTCCAAGTGGTTGTGGTGTTTCGCCCTGCTCTTCCACTACTGTTTCCTGTTGATCTTTATCCGGCACTTCCGCTTCTTCATCGAGCCCGTGCCGTCCTGTATCACCTTCCTGGAATCCATCGACGGGATCATGCAGGTCGGTTCGCCGCGCTTCTACTGGACCGGCGGCCTGGTGCTGGTGGCCCTGCTTTTCCTGCTGTGCCGCCGCATTTTCAATCACCGCCTGCGCTATCTCTCCCTGCTCAACGACTACTTCCCGCTCTGGCTGCTCATCGGCATCGTGGGCACGGGCCTCTGCCTGCGTTATTTTGATAAAACCGAAATCGCCGAGGTCAAGATCTTCGTCATGGGCCTCACGCACTTCGCGCCCGTGGCGGCCACAGGCATCAACGCCCTGTTCTTCGTGCACCTGACCCTGGTCAGCGTGCTGCTGATCTACTTCCCCTTCTCCAAACTCGTGCACATGCCCGGCGTGTTCTTCAGCCCCACGCGCAACCAGGCCAACAATTCCCGCCGGGTGCGCCACATCAACCCCTGGAATCCGCCCAAGCAGTACTTCACCTACCCCGAGTACGAGGATACCTACCGCGAAGCCATGGCCGAAGCCGGCCTGCCGCTGGATAAGCAACCCGAAAAGGCCGCCGAGTAAGGAGTCGTCATCATGGCAAAGTTACCTACGCCGCAAATGCTCGTCGCCAGCCGCCCGGCCTTTCCGGACAAAAGCTGGCTCGACACCAAGCCTGAATTCATGCCGGGCAGCTTCTGCTATCCGGCCAAAAAAGAGACCATGGAACTCCTGCACATGCCCAATCCTCACGAGTGGGACCCCGCCGCCGAGGACTGGAACCTGCCGGAGAATTGGGAAAAAATTCTCTGTGACGCCTTTGCCGACCGGCTGGAGAAGCACCGCTCGCTGAAGCTGTTCATGGACATCTGCGTGCGCTGCGGCGCCTGCGCGGACAAGTGCCACTTCTTCCTGGGCACCAACGACCCCAAAAACATGCCCGTGCTGCGCGCCGAGCTGTTGCGTTCCCTCTACCGGCGCGACTACACCATGCTCGGCAAGATTCTGGGCAAGAAGGTGGGCGCGCGCGGCTGGGACATGAGCGTGGTCAAGGAGCTCTTCTACTACGCCTACCAGTGTACGGAATGCCGCCGCTGCTCGCTGTACTGCCCCTACGGCATCGACACGGCGGAAATCACCATGATCGTGCGCGAACTGCTGCATGAGGTGGGCCTGGGCATCCACTGGATCATGGACCCGGTCAAAAACTGCAGCTTCACCGGCAACCACCTGGGCATCCAGCCCCATTCCTTTGTGGAAATCGTGGAAATGCTGGCCGACGACTGCGAAACCGTCACCGGCATCCGCCCCAAGACGCCCTTTAACAAAAAGAACGCCGAAATCCTCTTCATCACCCCCTCGGGCGACGTGTTCGCGGATCCCGGCATCTATACCTTCATGGGTTATCTCCTGCTCTTCCACGAGCTGGACCTGGACTACACCCTGTCCACCTACGCCTCGGAGGGCGGCAACTTCGGTTCCTTCACCTCCTTCAACATGGCCAAGAAGCTCAACGCCAAGATGTACGCCGAGGCCGAGCGCCTGAACGTCAAATGGCTTCTGGGCGGCGAGTGCGGCCATATGTGGCGCGTGATCAACCAGTACATGGACACCTACAACGGTCCGGCCCCGGCCAACATGGAAATTCCGGTGTCGCCCATTACCGGCACGGTGTTCAGCAACGCCACCTCCACCAAGATGGTGCATATCGCGGAATTCACGGCCGACCTGATCTACCACAACAAGCTCAAGCTCGACCCGAACCGCAACGACCATCTGGTGACCACCTTCCACGATTCCTGCAACCCGGCGCGCGGCATGGGCCTGCTGGACGAACCGCGCTACGTGCTCAAGCACGTCTGCAACAACTTCGTGGAAATGCCCGAAAACACCATTCGCGAGCAGACCTTCTGCTGCGGCGCGGGTTCGGGTCTGAACACCGAGGAAATCATGGAGCTGCGCATGCGTTCCGGCATGCCGCGCGGCAACGCCCTGCGTTATGTGCAGCAGAAAGACGGCGTCAACCACATGGCCTGCGTCTGCGCCATCGACCGCGCCACGCTGCCGCCGCTGGCCGACTACTGGGCGCCCGGCGTGAGCGTGAGCGGCCTGCACGAGCTGGTGGGCAACGCCCTGGTCATGAAGGGCGAGATCAAGCGCACCATGGACCTGCGCCAGGAAGAGCTGCCCAACGTGGCGGAGGACGAGCCGGAGGAAAGCCCGGCGGATGCGCCTGAGGCGCAGGGGGAGGGCCGATAGATGTATAACGCCAAAGCTGTGATCACGGGCATCGTCATTTTTGTGGTGCTGTTCAGCTCTCCCTTCTGGGTGAGCTATCTGGGACAGGACTACAAGAAAACCGACGTGGTGCTGCCCAAGGATGAAAAGAACTGCATCGAGGACGTGGAATTCATGCGCGCCCAGCATATGCGCCTGCTCAACGAGTGGCGCGACGAGGCCCTGCGCAAGGAAAACCGCATCTATGTGTCCGCCAAAGACGGCAAGAAGTGGGTCATCAGCCTGCAGAACACCTGCCTGAAATGCCACAACAACTACAAGGAATTCTGCGAAAAGTGCCACGTGGCCAACAGCGTCTATCCCTATTGCTGGACTTGCCACATTATTCCCACGGAGGGCAAGTAATGAACACGAGCAGAAGAAGCTTTCTGAAAGTGGCGGGGCTTTCGGCCTTTGCCCTGAGCAGCGGGATGGCAAGCCTTGCCGGTACGGCGGGCGCGGCGCGGGCCCAAATCGCGCCCGGCCGTTATGAGAAAGGGGAGCATGCGCTGACCGCCAAGCGTTGGGCCATGGTCATCGACACCCGCCTCTTCCGCAGCCCCGAAGACTACGAGCCGCTGATCGAAGCCTGCCACAAGGTCCACAATGTGCCGCACATTCCCGGCAACCAGAACATCAAATGGTTCTGGCTGGACAAGTACGACCACGTCTTCCCGGACGACATGAACGCCCACATCAACGACAAGACGCGCCAGGCCAGCTACCCGCTGCTGTGCAACCACTGCACCAATCCGCCCTGCGTGCGCGTCTGCCCCACCCAGGCCACTTACAGAATGGAAGACGGCATCGTGGCCATGGACTACCACCGCTGCATCGGCTGCCGCTTCTGCATGGCCGGGTGTCCGTACGGGGCGCGTTCCTTCAACTTTGTGGACCCGCGCAAGTATCTTTCGGATCCCGTGCCCAACCCGACCTTCCCCACGCGCATGATCGGCGTGGTGGAAAAGTGCACCTTCTGCGCCGAGCGCCTGGCCGCGGGCCAGATGCCCGCCTGCGTGGAAGCCTCGGGCGGCAAGATTCTCTTCGGCGATCTGGAAGATCCCAATTCAACGGTGCGTCAGGCCCTGGCCGCCAACTACAGTATTCGCCGCAAGCCCAATCTGGGCACGCAGCCCGGCGTCTACTACCTTATTTAGGGAGAACAGGCCATGCTTGAAAAATTGTTTTCCGGTCCCAAGAGCTATTATGTGTGGCTGCTCTTTCTGCTCTGCGTCATCGCGGGCTGCGGCCTTGTCTATCTGGACCAGCTCCAGAGCGGTCTCGGCATCACGGGCATGAACCGTGAGGTCTCCTGGGGACTGTATATTTCGCAGTTCACCTATTTCGTCGGCGTGGCGGCCTCGGCCGTGATGCTGGTCTTGCCCGCCTATTTCCACCATTACAAAAAATTCAAGCGCATGATCATCTTCGGCGAGTTCATGGCCGTGGCGGCCGTGGTCATGTGCGCCCTGTTCATCGTGGTGGACCTCGGGCAGCCCCAGCGCATGCTCAACGTCATGCTCCACCCCACGCCCAATTCGGTCATGTTCTATGACATGATCGTGCTGATCGGCTATCTCTGCCTGAACATCGTCATCGGCTGGGTCACCCTGGAAGCCGAACGCCTGGACGTGGAACCGCCCAAATGGGTCAAGCCCCTGATCTACCTTTCCATTCTCTGGGCTTTCTCCATCCATACAGTCACGGCCTTCCTGTACGCGGGCATTCCGGGCCGCCATTACTGGCTCACCGCCATCATGGCCGCGCGCTTCCTGTCCTCGGCCTTTTGCTCCGGTCCGGCCATCCTGCTGCTCCTGCTCTTCCTGGTGCGCAGGCTGACCGGCTTCGATCCCGGCAAGGACGCCGTCAAGACCCTGTCCACCATCATTGTTTACGCCATGTGCGTGAACGTCTTCTTCTATCTGCTGGAGCTCTTCACCGCCTTTTACAGCCAGATTCCGGGCCACATGGAGCCCATGCTCTTCCTCTTCTCCGGGCATGGCGGCCATCTGGCCTGGGTGAGCTACTGGATGTGGGCGGCCGTGATCATGGCCTTCGCCTCTCTGGCCATCCTGATTCCGCCGCAGTGGCGGACCGGCCCCCTGCTGCCTCTGGCGCTGATCATGCTGGTGGCCGCCAGCTGGATCGACAAGGGCCTGGGCCTGCTCATCGGCGGTTTCACGCCCAACATGTTTGAAGCCTTCACGCCTTACATGCCCACGGCCAAGGAGATTGCCGTGGCCCTCGGCGTGTACGCCGTGGGCGCGCTGGTGCTCTCCCTGCTCTGGAAGATCGCCTTGGGCGTCAAGCGGGAAGCCCATCATTTTAGTGACTAACCTTCCTGTTTCACACTGAAGCGACGCCCCGCGCCATAACGGCGCGGGGCGTCCAGACTGATGACAAACCCCGCTTTGCGTGGTTTGCGCCACCAACGGCGGCTAAGCCGCCGGGTGGAAAGGCACGAAAATCAGTCGCTTAACGGCGCGGCAAAGCCGCGACCTGCTCCTGATTTTCGGGGCTGCCGACTTTGTCAACAGCCTCGACGCCCCGCGCCGTTATGGCGCGGGGCGTCTTCATTTCGCCTTCGCTTTTTCGGCGCGCGGCGCGGCATTCCCGACCCAACAGAGCGGGATGCTTGACTTTCAGACCGCCTCCTGTGCATAATTGAACTAATGCGATATCACGCCCCACCTGTCGGTTCGGCGTGAAGATTGCACAGCAGAACCCATGGTTTTTGCTGTGCTTACGTCGTCTATGGCGGCGCGCAACCCTTTACGGGCTTGCGGCATGTGTCGCTTGACGCGACACCAGCACATTCTACCCTTGAGCCACGCGTATAACGACACAACGGAAACCGCTCCCGCCGCGACCCGTCCGGATTTTCAGAAAGGGCCCCTGCGGGCGACTTCCCGTCCGTTGCACCGCCATTGCTCTTCCGCGCGTTTTGCGGCCCGTCCGGCCGCGAGGACGACGCTGTGCCCATCTTTCGCAAGGAGCCCACGATGCATCAAGCGCTCAAAGAAGCCATCACCATCTGCAAAACCCTGCTGCGCAACGGCTATGACGCGCATGTCATCAACGCGCCCCTGCAGGAGCAACTGTTGCGCGCCGTCCGGCAGCCCGCCGTTGACATTGCCTGCGAGCCGGATATGGACACCCTGGTCAAGCTCTTCCCCAAGGCCCGCATGGAGTCGGAAAAGCGTGCGCTGGCCGAACTGGAGGAAAACGGGGTGCTTTTCCGTTTCTATCCGCTGGAAGTGGCGGACGCCGGGCATCCGGAGCTTTCGCTGCTGCGCATCACGCCCAGCATGGCCGCCATGATGGACCCCAAGGAACGCGAGCAACTGCGCATGACCGGTTTCGGCAGCCCGGCCCCCACCGGCGACGCCTATGAGGGCTTTGCCGATTTCAAGGGCGGCACCATCCGGCTCACCGGCCTGCCGGACGAAACCCTGCGTCACAACTACCTGCTGGCCGTGCGGGCCTTGCGCTTCGCGGCCAACTTCGACATCCCCATTGATCCCAACACCTGGATGGCGATTGTGCGCTCCTCGGTGCGCGTGCTGGACTACGTGCCCGCCACGGATATCATGGACGAATGGCGCAAGGTGGCCGCCGAATCCATGTACCGCTTCGTGCGCCTGCTTTACGACGCCCATATTCTCCAAGGCCTGATCCCGGAAGTGGCGGCGCTCTCCTGTGTCTGCCAGGAGCGCGACAGGGACGGCGTGGAGGTGAATGTCTTCGACCACACCCTGGAATGCATGAAACACTACCCGGAAGAAGGTTTCCACTACGACTGGCTGGGCACCATGGCCATGCTCTTTCACGATGTGGGCAAGCTCTTCACCGGTGAATATTTCGACGGCCAGTGGACCTTCTACCAGCACCACCGGGTGGGGGCCAAGGTCACGCGCAAGATCCTGCGCCGTCTGCACTTCGCCCAGGAGGACATCGACCTGCTCTGCCACCTGGTGAACCACCACATGCGCTTCCACTTCATGATGACCGACAGGGGCATCCGCCGCTTTAAGGCCCTGGACGAATATCCACGCCTTATCGCCATGGCCCGTGCCGACCTTCAGGCCCGCGAAGGCAGCTATACGTCCTTCAACCACAATATGAAATATCTGGACCGGGCCGAAACCCCGGAACAGATGCTGGAACCCCTGCTCAACGGCAATGAAATCATGAGCGAAACTCGTCTGGCCCCCGGCCCCATGGTGGGTGTGATCCGCGACGCGTTGCTGCAGGCCCAGATCACGGGCGAAGTGACGGATCTGGAATCCGCCGTGGCCTTTGTGCGTGAGTATGCGCGGAAGTCCGTGGGGTAACGGCCTTTCCCTTGCCGCCGGGCAGGACAAGCCAATGATAAATCTCCTCAATTATACCCTTCCCGAACTCACGGACTGGATGCAGACCGAGCTGGGCGAGCCCAAGTTCCGGGCCGTGCAGGTCTGGCAGTGGATCTGGCAGAAAATGGCCCGCGATTTCGATGCCATGAGCAACGTCTCCAAAGCCTGCCGGGCCCGCCTGGCGGAAACGGCGCGTATCGACTGGCCTGAAGTGGCCCGCGTGCAGGAAAGCAGCGACGGCACCACCAAGTTTCTGCTCCGCCTGGAAGACGGGGCGCTGGTGGAGACGGTGCTGATTCCCTCGGATTCCCGCGAAGGCGTGCGGCGCTGGACCCAGTGCCTGTCCTCGCAGGTGGGCTGCGCCATGGGCTGTACCTTCTGCGCCACGGGCGACATGGGCTTTGAACGGAATATGACCATGGGAGAAATTCTGGGGCAGATTCTGGTGGCCCGCGAGCACCTGGGCGACAACCGGCCCGACTGGCCCGTGCTGCGCAATCTGGTGTTCATGGGCATGGGCGAGCCTTTGCTCAACCTGCGCGAAGTTATGCGCGCCCTGCAAAGCCTGAACAACGACAAGGGGCTCAATTTCTCGCCGCGCCGGATCACGGTTTCCACCTGCGGCATTGAGAAGGGCCTGGCCGAGCTGGGCGCCAGCGGCCTGGCCTATCTGGCCGTCTCCCTGCATGCGCCCACTCAGGAGCTGCGCGCCCGGATCATGCCCAAGGCCGCGCGTTGGCCTTTGGACCAGCTGCTGGCCGCGCTCAAGTCCTATCCGCTGAAGACGCGGGAACGGATCACCTTTGAGTATCTGTTGCTGGGCGGGATCAACGACGGACCGGGACAGGCCGAGGAACTGGCCCGGCTGGTGGCCGACATCAAGGGCAAGCTCAATCTCATCGTCTACAATCCCGCCGAAGGCGCGCCCTACGCGGCTCCGGACGAGGCGCGCGTGCTGGCCTTTGAGCAATGCCTCTGGAAGCGCCATATCACGGCCATTGTCCGCAAGAGCAAGGGACAGGACATCAAGGCCGCCTGTGGGCAGCTCAAGGCGGCGTCCACCGGCGAGATCTGATCCTCCTGCTGGGAAAATCGGCGATTACCCGCCCCGCAGTTTCTTCGCCTTTCGGCATCACGCGGGCGGTCACGGACCGGGAGACGCGCTGTGTTTTGAGTCTTCATCAACCCACAGCTATGAAAATAAAACCGACACGGCAGTTCAATTTATTGTTGTCAATTATTATCCGGCATAGTTGATGGCAGCGCGGGGACAGGACGACGACATTGTGCTCGCGAAAAAAGCGCACCCGAAACAATTCCGGAGTGCGCCTGAACGCCGCGCGGCATGAGGCCGCTACCCGCCCCCTGCCCCTCTCAGAGCAATTCACTTTTGAAATAAATGATTACCCTGGCGTCCGCGTAAACGGACGCCAGCGCCCAAGAGCAAGGAAGCGACCGGGACGGCGTAGAGTTTGAAATGTGCAAATGTGCAACATTTCAAGCGCAAAAGCTGTAATTATCCGTTTCAGCAGACACAGAAACGCTACTGCGCGTTTTAATCCGTCGCCGGGAGCCCGCGCGATTTACGCCTGCGCGCGGCCGGCAACAGCCTGACCCAGCGACCGCGCCCCAGAAGACGCAGGCAGCCATGGACAAAGAGAAGCAGGGGCAGGGCCAGGGCGCAGAACAAATGACCGAGTTTGATGACGGCGTAGGTCGCGCCGTATACGGAGAATCCCGGCAGATTGTGCAGGATCAGCAGCAGGCCGGTAACTGCCAGAACCAGCAGCAGGGCCACCCGCAGGCCGCCCCAGGGGGTCAGCGCATAGTCCCGCCGTCCCAATGTGCACCAGACCACCGCCGCGTACGTGCCCAGCAGAAGCAGGGCTGCCGCCGACCAGTAATGCGCCACTGTGGGCGAGGCACGCCAAGTGTTGATCAGCCCGTAGCGGAAAGCAAAGGGCAGATGGGCCAGACCGCTCACAATGGCGGCCAGCATGCAGGCCGCCCAGAGCAGCTTGAAAAAGGCCGAGAACAGACGAGGATCTTCTTTCACGGCCGCCGCCTTTTCTGCTTTTCCCGCCAGATGCGCAGCCAAGCCAGGGCCGCTCCGGCCAGCGGGGCCAGCAGCACCGTGCCCAGCAGGCGGTTTTCCTTGTCCATGCTGGCTCCGGCCGGGCGCAGGCTGGGACGGCCGTAACCGATCTGATCCTCGCGCAAGAGCTCCGCTTCCATGTCGCGAAAGGCCAGCGAGGAAACATAGAGAGTATTGGTGCCCCCGTTTTCATTGAGGCCGAAAATATCGCCCTTGCGCTCCTCCGCCATGACCCGGGCCGCGCGCACCATATCCTTGCGCGGCCCTATGCGCTGGGCCTGACGCGGACAGGCCGCGATGCAGGCGGGCGGTTTTCCCTCTGCCAGCAGATCCTGGCAGTAATCGCATTTGAACATCTGACCGTTGCCCGCATAACGAGGCGCAAAGCTGAGATACGGCCCCACGCCGGATTGCCGCCGAGGGATCATCCAGGGGCAGGCGCGGTCGCACTGGCCGTCGCCCATGCAACTGCCATGGTCGATATATACCGCGCCGCTGGCGCGTTGCCGGGCCGCTCCCGTGGAGCAGAGATTGGCGCAGGGCGGATTGATGCAATGCATGCAGCGCCGAGGCAGAAAAACCTTACGCGCCCCGGCCTCGGTCTGCACCGTGCAGGATTGGAGATAAAGCCAGTTGTACGGCGTGAGCCGGTCAGTGACGTCGCGCTTGCCGGACCAGTCCTGAATGCGTATCCAGCTTGGATAGGGCTGGGGCGGCTGCCGGACCGGCAGGGGCACGCCTTCCAGATTACGATCCCGGCAGGCACGCACGCAGGCTCCGCAACCGTCGCAGGCGTCCACGTCAATGAGCGTGGTCAGAGGCTCACCGGTAAGATTCCCGGCTTTGGCCGCAACGGGAACCAGCGCGGACGGCAACGTTCCGCCCAGCAGCAGGCCCGCTGCGCCCTGAAGAAAACGGCGGCGCTGAAAAAAACGATTTTTCCCCACAATCCCTCATTCCTTATGCCCGGCGGTACCCTCGGCGGCAACCTCGAACATAAAAAGCAATTTATCCCCGAGCGGCTCACCGCGTCAACTGAACGGAGTCAGGCACAGGGTCATTCCGTTCTCCGCTCGTTGTTTTATTCTGCCCTGCGGGCAGGGAGCTTTACGCCTCCCGGCGTTTGGGCCGCCTCCGGCGCGGGCAGGGCTCGAAATTCCTCATCCGTATGACAAGCCCATGGAACAATTACCTTTGAAAGGTAATACCCTATAAATACAGAATACTTCTGTCTACAAGCGCGGAAAGGAATGACCCTGGTCAGGCAACCGTCAGCGGCGCGGCCTCGTCCTTTTCAAAGGGCGGCGGCGGCCGCCAGAACCAGAACAGGGCCAGCAGCGGCACAAGACCGGCCAGTTCGGCCAGCTCTCGCGGCAAAGCCAGCCCCACGCTCCACCACAGCGCAACGCTGGCGGCAGCGGCACCCAGCATCAGGGCCCACTGGCCCAGAGTCATGGGCTTGGCCGCCCACTGGAAGAAACTGACGGTCAGGATAGCCACCCAAACCTTGGTAATGGTCAGGGAAAGGGCGGCGCCCTCCAGAGGCATGGCCGGGATCATCGTAAAGCAGCAGACAATATTGAGCACCAGGCCGCTGAGGTAAAAACCCAGCAGGAGTTTGTGCCGGCGCATGCCGATCATGGCGTATGCCGCCAGATTATGCAGGAAAGCCGTTGCCAGGCACGGCGTGAGCAGGCGCTGGGCCGTCACCGCGCTGGCGTAGTTCGGACCGTAAATCAGGGGCAGGAAGCGGTCGCTCTCCACGCAGATCAGAAAAATCACCGGCAACGAAGCCGCCCAGAGCGTGCGCGCGGTCTGCCCGGCCAGACGCCGGAACGCCTCGCGATCCTGCTGCCAGGACTTGGCCAGCAGCGGAAAGATCACTTTGCCCAGCAGCGCGCTGGAAACCAGCACGGAAAGGCCTTCCACGGTTTCCCAGGCCACGCCGTAGCCGCCCACGTCCGCGTCGCCGCCGTATTGTTTGAGGAAGATCACGTTGATCTTGTTGTAAAACATGGCGCAGGCCGCCATGCAGGTAAAGATCAGCCCGCTCTTCATTTGCCGGGCCAGATCCAGCATGCCGCTCGTGCCCACCCCGGCCAAGGGATTGCGGCCAAGGGCGCTCAGGGCCAGAGCGATGCAAAGCAGGGATTCCAGGGGCTTGTAAAGAGCTATGAGGATGGGCGGCGCGTGCAGCAACACGCAGGCAATGCCGTAGCCGATGCCGATGAGGGCCGACGGCACGCGGATGCGCATTTCCACATCCTGCCTTCCACGGGCCTGGCAGAGCGCGAAAAAGGAATCGCTGAGCGCGTCCAGCCCCAGTCCGGCGGCAATGCAGAACACGATCAGACGCAATTCCGGCGTGTAGTGCTGCCAGCCGGTGATCAGCCAGGTGACGCCCAAAGCGGCCAGCAGCACGACCATTTTGAGCCAGCTCACCTCGCCCAGCAAGGCCCGGGGCCGCCCTTCGCGCCGGGCGAACGTGGAAAGCAGAAAATCGTTGAGCCCTACGTCGGCCACGGTTTTGACCAGATAGCCGTAGGTCAGGGCCAGAATGATCTGGCCCATGATGTCCGGACTGCGGCGCGCCAGCAGAATGGTGAATATGGTCCAGGAAAGATCGCGCGTCCATTGCGCGCCCAGAATATAGCCGAGCCGCCGGGGAATGCTTTTCAGCTTCATGGAGGCGGCTTACCTGCCGCCGCTGAAGCGCACCACGGCCTTGAAACCGGGCTTCAATTCAAGGTCGGGATTGGGCACGGTCAGCTCCACCGTGTAATAGGAAGGATTGCCCACGCTCATGTCGTTGGAGACCCAGGAAATCTCATTGACCGTGCCCGTGAATTTCCGGTTGCCCAGGGACGGGATTTCCACTTCGGCGGTGTCGCCTTCCTTGATGCCGCTCACTTCGGCCTCATAGACCGGCACCTGGATCAGCACGGGATTGAGCTGCCCCACGCGAATGGGCATGGTGCCGGCGGCCAGCACCGTGCCGGGATTGAGCGTGGAGTCCAGGGAAAGCACATAGCCCTTGATGGGCGAGGTTAGCACCAGGGTGACGGGCAGTTGTTCGCCCTCCTTGATGGGCACGCCGTAATAACCTTCCAGCTCCCTGAGGCGGGAGGCGAAGTTGCTTTCGGTCTTCTGGATGGTGGTGCGCAACAGCTCGATGCGGCGCTTGAGGGAGTCCACATCGTCCTCCAGCCGGGTCAGAGCCTGACGGGAACCCAGGCCGGAGGCTACCAGTTGGCGGGCCTTGTTGCGCTGGGCCGTGGTCTCGGCCAGCTGCCGCTCAAAGTCCAGCACCTGGCCCTTGAGACTCTCGGTAGCCGCGCCGATGGTCACTTCGCGCTGCAAAATCCGTTCAGCTTCTTCCTGCAGATGGTAGCGCAGGAGCGGCGAGCCTTTTTCCACGGCGTCGCCGGACTTGACCAGCACTTCGTCCACTACCGCGTTAAAGGGGATGGGCACGGCGCGGGTTACGGTGGTGACCACCTTGCCGGTCAGGATGGTAGTGGACGCAGCGGATTCGGCGGCCAGAGCCGGGCCGGAGGCGACCGGCCAGAGGGCGGCCCAGAGCAGCGCGGCCAACGCGACCAGTGCGGCACGGAAGACCCGGGACACACGGGTTGGGCGGCCCGGGCAATGCGCGCGCTGAAGAAAACGCGAAGGGGAAATAAGGGACGGCATCACATGAACTCCTTGGCGGGCAGGCCCAGGAAACGCTCTTGCAGCAGATTGGCGACGTACATCCATTCCAGATTGGCCAGCTTATATTCCAGCTCCGCCTCGATATAAGCGATACGGGCGTTGGTCATGGCCTCCTGGCGCTCGGCCACCACGGGCAGCTGTTCCGTGCCTTCGTTGAAGGAAATACGGGCTTCCTTGTACTGCAGTTCGGCCGTGCCGAAGCGGGTCTTGGCCAGCTTGAGCTGAGTTTCAGCCAGGGCCACGCGCTGCTCGGCCTGCAGCCAGGTATTGGAATAATCCGTGCGTTTGCGGGCCATTTCGTGGAAGGCCTGGGCCTTCTGCATGCGGGCGGTCTGCACGCCGCGATAGCGGCGGCCCCAGTCCAGCAGGGGGAAGTCAAAAGTCAGGTGCAGGAAGGTGTCTTCCTGGCCGCTGACCGGCTGGTACTGTCCGGCCGGGGGACTGTTGTTGATCTGAATGGACATGTCCGGGATATACTGGGCCCAGGCCACCATGATATTGTAGTCGCCCAGCTTGACCTGGGCGCGCAGCAGCAGATCGTCCTCGGTGGCGGGCCAGCGCTCTTCCCACTTCAGCCCGTGTCCGTCAAAACCGGCCAGAATCCCGTCGGCGCTTCCGGTATCCACATTCAGGCGCTGCTGCGGTTCCACCCCGGCCAGGATCTTGAGCTGGGTGCGCTGCATGATCTCTTCCATCGTGGTCTTTTCGACGGTCAGCTCCAGTTCGCGCTGGTGCTGGGTCGCCAGGTTGAGCGACACGCCCTGGCGTCCTTCCACGGACTCCACCTGCTGCCAGTAGGAGATCAGCTCCTTGCCCACAGGCAGGAGTTCCTTCTGGGCGGCCACGATGTTGCGCTGGGCCTGAAGCTTCAGATAAGCCTGGGCGATTTTGTAAATGGCTTCGCCGATGGCCTTGCGGTGCGTGGAAATGGCCAGATTGACCATGATCTTCTGCACCTGATGCTCGAAATAGGTGGCCACGGGATTGGGAAACGCGGCGTAAAAGCCCACCCGCAACTTGGTCCGCCCGTAATCGCCGGGCGTATCCTTGCTGTCCATGTTCAGCCGGGTCAGGTTGTTGGAAACCTGCAGCGTCATGCGCGGCTCGGGCAGATACTTCCAGACCGCGTCGGTGAGGGCCACGCGTTTGATTTCCAGGTTCACGGCGCTGTTGACCAGCAGGGGAGACTGCTGGATGGTCAGGAAGACGCAGTCCTCAAAGCCGAAAGTTTTGCCCGCGTCGTACAGGTTGGGCACGGCGGCTTCCAGCTTGGTCTTGTTTTCCACGGGTACGCCCGGCGCTTCCTCCAGCCAGTGCCTGGCCGGCAGTTCCGGCGACTTGAGTCCGGCCTTGTTGGAAGCGCAGGCCGGGAAAAACAGGGTCAGGGCCATGAGCAGCGGCAGGAAAACGCGCGCTGACGGCGTGAGTAATGCGAAATGCGGCATCGGTGATTGACCCTTTGCGGGCTTGCGCCGGAAAACGGCGCCGCGCCATGTCAAGGTTGCGCAACGACGGCGGACGGCGGCTCCTGTTCAAGAGACGCCGTTTCCAGCCGGTCAAATTCCAGGTGATGGAGGGTCAGCAATACGCGCTCCCGCGCATCGGAAATCTGAGCGTCAAAGCGCTGCAATCTGCCGTCGGCCCAGGAACGCCGCAATTGCAGACGCCAGGGCCCCTTTGCCCCGCGCTCGCCGCCGAAACGGATGAAACCAGCCGCATTGAGCCGCCAGCGGCACAATTCGGCGGCCATGCCGACACCATCCGCGCGCACCGGGCCGTCCCCTTGCCGGGCCAGGGCCAAGGCCAGCGACGCGGCCTGCACGATCCCCTCCACCATATACAGGCAATCAGTATAGCCCCAATTCCCTTCGGGAGCAATGGGCTCTTCCGGTGTGGGCAAAGCGGCCCGGTACATATTTTCGGGCAGAACCGCAAAGCCGGACAGCAAACGCCAGGGAGCGTCCAGCCCCAGCGCATCGTAAAATACGGCCAATTCCTCCCGCCCCTCGCCGTCCACCGGCTTTCCATCGACGCCGTCAGCACCGGCGGCGGGCCAGAGCGGGGGTACTTCGGCGGGGGCGGCGGCCAGCAGCACCATGCCTTCAGCCACCGGCGCGTACTGCTCCGTATGGCGGCCGTTGTCCGTCAGTTGGCGGACAACGAGGTCCGCGCGGCACATACGGGTCATGACCCGGTCATGCATCAACCAGGGCCGGGCTTCCACAGTGAGACGGCATTCGCGGGTAATGCCGGTCGGCAGCGGGGGCGGCTCATGAAAGCGCACGTCGGACAGGCCGGTGACCGCCAACCAGGGCAGGAACAGGCGGGAACCTTCCAGCAGGGCCTGAAGGGCGCGGCTGGCCGGCAGCCAGGGCGCGGACGCCTGTACGGCATTGGAGCCCCGCCCGCCGTGGGCGGAAAGCGCCGGATCCGCGAAACGGGAAAACTGGCAGGCCCCCTGGAACAGGGTGGACGTGGGCCGGAGCGGCGGCCGCGGATCGGGAAAAACCAGCGGGAAAAACTCCGGCCTTTCCAGCAGGGGCAGGGCGCGCGGCGCGCAATCCGGGCGCAGGGCATTTTCCCGGCCCCAGATCACTCTTTCGCAGCCCCCGCGCAACAGCTCGCGGGCCAGCATGTCGCCCAATTCATTGAGCCCGGCCCGCCGACCGTCATCCAGCAGCTCAACGGCGCGGCAGGCAAAGCCCCCCTCGCGGGCCAAAGCGCTCAGGCGGCCGGACAGGCGCGCGGACGAGGGCCCGGCGGCAAAGGCCCGCTCCACGGCGGCGGGCGTCAGGGGCACGCGATTGAAACAGCAGGCGTAGCGCAGCCCGTGCGCCAGCGCCGGGCGCAGGCAATCCTCCAGCAGGGCCGGAGCGGCGGCGTTGGCCTCGGACGCGGGCACGAAAAATACGCCGTCCACCCGTCCTTCCTCGGCGGCAAGTCGGCGGAAGGCCGCGCGCAGGCTTTCGGCGTCCGGCCTTGCGGCACAGGTAACGTCCAGCGGCGTCAGACGCGCGCCCGCCTTGGCCAGGGGCGCGCAGACGTCCAGCAGGTCCAGGGGCGGCGCCAGCGTGCAGCCCAGCGGCGCAAGGCCGCTCAACAACTGCGGCAGCAGGTCCCGGTCAAAAACACAAAGCGCCACCACATCGCCGCGCCGCAACGGCAGTCCCTGGCCGCAGGGGTCCAGGGGCAGAGGGGAAGGACACGGCTTTACGGGCGATGAGGCATTACCGCCGTCCGCGTACGGCGGGCGGGGCGCAAAGCGGCAGAGGGGCGCAAGAGCGCGGTTCCGGGCATATTCAGGCGCGGGCTTATGTTCCGGACCGGGCGAGGACTCCCCGCTCTTCCGTTCCGCGTCGGCCTTTGCGCCGGTCTTTGCGCCAGTCAGGGCGCGGGCCAGATCCCCAATGGTCGCCACCTGCAAGAGGTCCTCAAAATTGACGCTCAGGCCCAGGCGCTGTTCGGCCTCCTGGAGGATCAGGGGAAAACGGCTCGAACGCAGGGCCAGATCGTAGCGCAGGTCCATCTCGGGCCGCAGTTCCTCCACAGGCCTGCCGCTGGCCTTCGCCAGCACTTCGAGCACAATGTCCATCTGGCCGGAAGTGACGCCGGACGCGGCGCGCGCCGGGGCGGCCGTGCCCGAAGCCGCCGGAACTTTGCCCGGCGCGGTGCTCTCCCGCGCCGCTACGCTTCGCCCGACCAAGGCCGCGGCCCTGGCGCGGATGGCCGCGCGCGGCAGATGGCCCAGAGCATACAACCGGGCGCAGGCCTGTCGCAGGCCCTCGGTTTCCCTGCCCTTTCGCCCGGCGGAAAAACACAGGGCGCGCGGCTCGATATCCCCCACCAGACCGCAGAGCGTATCCTGCGGCCCCAGTTCCAGAAAATGGCGGATGCCGTCCCGCTCCCACATGGCGCGCACGCCTTCCACCCAGCGCACGGAATTTTCGTCCAAGTCCGTGATGTAGCGGCAGATGTCCGGCTGCTCCCGGGGATAAAAGCCGGTGGTGATGTCGCTGAGCATAGGCAGGCGCGGCGCGTGCATTTCAAGAGCGTTCAGCCGCCGCTGGGAAAGATCGCGCAGCACGCGCATGCTCGGATGATGAAACGCCAGGCTGACATTGAGCATGATGGCCGGGATGCGCCGCTTGCGCATATGCTTGCGGGCTTCCAGCAGGACCTCGCGCGGCCCGCTCAGAATGAACTGCCGGGGGGTATTGTAGTTGGAAACATAGAGCGCGGGCCAGGTTTTGCGTGCTTCCTCAATGACTCCAGCGTCGGCGTGCACGGCCATCATGCCGGTTTCGCGCGTGGCCTTGGCCTCCAGCTCGGCCATGTGCACGGCGCGGGTGTCCAGGATGTACCAGGCAACCTCCGGCTCATAAATGCCCGCGAAGCAGAGCGCGATAAGTTCGCCCAGGCTGTGGCCGCACATCAGGGCCGGAGCGAGCCCCAGCGAGACGAACTGGCTCCACTGGGCGTATTCCAGCAGAAAAAGGTAAGGGATCTGCCAGCGGGTAAGGCTGATCTTTTCCACATCCGTCTCGTCCATGAGCCCGAGCACATCCCAGTCGGCCACCGTCGCGATGCGCTCCATGGCCGCCCTGGCCGCCGGAAAATTGTCGTACAGTTCGCGCCCCATGCCCGGCCAGACCGCGCCCAGGCCGCAGCACATGACCGCCAGCGGCGGCGCCGGCATGGCCGGGGCGAGCCACAGGCCGCGCGCCTCCAGGGCGCTGACGGCCCCGGCGTCCGGGCTTGCGCCCAGGCTCAGAAGCTCCTGCCGCCAGAGCGGATTGATTCCGGCCAGCCGCCAGTCCAGACCGTTCTGGCGCAGATCCACATAGCGCACGCCGTCCAACACCAGTTCATCCGGCTCCCTGATCTCCCGCGCGGCATTGCCGTCGAATGCGCCGACGACTCCGGCCAGGGCCGGGGCGCGGTCCGGGGAGCTCACGGACGGTCCGGATGCCGAGGCTGACGCCTCCTCCTCGGGCGGCAACCGGCGCAGGAGCAACGGCTCACAGATCCAGCCGCCGCCGACACCCGCTTCGTTCCCTTGCGGGCGGCAGAACACAAGAGCCAGCTGGGCATGCGTGTTTTCCGCCAGAAAACGGTCCGCCTCTTCCAGCAGTTCCGGGCTGAAATCCGTTGTCAGCAGGCGCGGCGCGCCGATAAGGGCCGAACCCGCCGCATCCCCGGCGAGAGCCTCTTGCAGGGCGCGGGAAAAAACAACAGCGTCCGTGAAAAAAGACCGGGAAGGAGCAATGCCGACCCAGAGGGCGGTGGGCGCGCCGCGCGCCGCGCCCAGGCGCAGCAGGCTCAGGCAAGGCGCGGCCAGGACAAGCGCGGCATCCGTCTCCGGACCGCCGACAGGCAGAAGGACGCGCCGGAAGGTTTCCAGCGCGAGCGACGCGGAAGGCGCGGCAAGGGAGGCGATTATGGCATCGTCGTTGTGCATGGCGGCCTTTGAAGCGCCGCCGCAAAAGCGCGCGGAACATCCGGCGTGGTCTTGCGGAGCGGGCGAAAAATGCTAGGGCATATCCAGGCTGTTGTCCAGCCCGTGCCGCATTCCGACACGGCCGGGTGCCCCGGTCCGCCCGCGTCATGAACGCCGGCCCTCTCCGAAACCCGCCGGGCGGGCCGATATTTACTGCCGCTTTCAGCGCATTACGGGCTTGCCTTGCGTTTCGGCTTCAGCTATACTGAATCGTTACAAAGATGTGCCGAATCAGCGGCACTCCATCACGCCGGTCCCATATCCGGCAAATTCCGGACAATTCGCGAGGATAAGGCATGAAGAACAACCATTCCTGTCAGGCAGGCTCCACAACGGCGGAACAGCGCGCCGTTGCGCCAAAGAGCTGCGCTTCCGGCTTCAACCGCATGCGTTCCAAACTCTCTTTCGAGCGGCTTGTGGAAATGGCCAGCCAAATGGGGATGGATAATCCTCTCTTTGTTTGCCACGATCGGGCGGCCAAGGCCACCACGCTGATCAACGGCAAGGAATTCATCAATTTTTCCACCTATGATTATCTGGACATCAACGCCCATCCCGAAATCACCGAGGCCGTGACCAAAACGGCCGGCATTTTCGGCACCTCGGCCGGAGCCAGCCGCCTGGTGGGCGGCGAGCGCCCGCCCCACCATGATCTGGAGCGCGCCCTGGCCGATCTGTACGAGGTGGAGGACTGCATCGTCTACGTCAGCGGGCACGCGGCCAACGTCTCCACCCTGGGCTTCATGTTCGGTCCGCGCGACGCCATTTTTCACGACGGCCTGGCCCACAATTCCCTGGTTCAGGGCGCGCGCCTTTCCGGCGCCACGCGCTACTCATACGCCCACAACGACTGCGACGCGCTGGAGGAGATGCTTAAAGCCCACCGCGGCGAGCACAAATACGCGGTCATCGTTACCGAGGGGCTGTTCAGCATGGACGGCAACATCCCGGACCTGCCCCGGATCATTGAGCTCAAAAAGAAATACGACTGCATGCTCCTGGTGGACGAAGCCCACTCTTTGGGCGTGCTGGGCAAGACCGGGCGCGGCGCGCGCGAATATTACGGCATAGACCCCACGGACGTGGACATGTGGATGAGCACCTTGTCCAAGGCCATGTGCGGGTGCGGCGGTTTCATCGCGGGCCGCAGCGACCTGATAAAATTTCTCAAATACGGTTCGCCGGGTTTCGTATTCAGCGTGGGCATGCCCCCGGTCATTGCCGCGGCCTGCCGCAAGGCGCTGGAAATCATGCTGCGCGAGCCCGAGCGGGTGCATAAGCTCCAGCACATCAGCCGATATTTTCTCGAATACGCCCAGAGCAAGGACCTGGATACCGGCGCGGCTCAGGGCTATGCCGTCGTGCCCGTCATTGTCGGGGACTCCATGGTTTCCGGCTTCCTGTCCCAGCAGCTCTTCAAGCGGGGCATCTACGTCATGCCCGTCTCCTTCCCGGCGGTCAAGGAAGGCACGGCCCGGTTGCGCTTCTTTATTTCCGCGGCCCACACCGAGGAACATGTCCGCAAAACCCTGGACGCCGTGGTGGAAGAACTGCCCAACGCCCAGGCCATTGTGGAAAAATACCGGCGTGAGCATCAGGACGAAGCACAGGACGATTAGCATTCTTGCCCCGTCCGTGCCGTCCGATTCGGCGTTGACAGCAGCCTCGGCCGGACCGGCGCAAAACCGGTCCGGCCTTTTTTGCACTTCTTGCGGAGAAAGCCATGTCCCGCTCCGAGGCGGCCCCCACAGCCGCGTCCCCAGACCCATCTTCTTCAGACGCCGCAACTTCGGCCCGGCGAGGCGACGCCGCCACGCCCTTCTCTCTGGCCTATGTGCTGCTCTGGTTTCCTCTGTCCTCGGAAACCTTTATTTTCAGGGAAATCGTCCAGCTCATGGCTCTGGGCCTGCCCATCCACGTCTACACCATGTACGGCAAGGCCCTGAAAGGCTGCTCCCAGGAAATGCGGGACTTCCCAGGTCCGGTGCGCCGCATGGGGGCGACGGCCTTTTTCCGGATCTGGGCGGCGTTTTTCCGCGCCCTGCGGCGGGAACCGGGCAAGGTCTGGCGACTGCTGCGCGAAGGCTGCTTCCGCCGCATGCGCAATCTGGAGTCCCTGGGCGAAAATCTCTGGTGCTTTATGGCCGGTTTTCTGCTGGCCGAACAGTGCCGGGCCGACGGCATCAGCCTGATCCACTCCTCCTGGGCCAACGGCCCGGCCACCGCGGCCTGGGTGGCCTCGCGCCTGACGGGCATTCCTTTTGCCTTCACCGGCAGAGCCGGAGACATCTATCCCCAGGACGGCCTGTTGCGTGAGAAAGCGCGCGACGCATTGTTCATCCGTACCAACAATCAGGCCAATGTAGGCTGGCTGCAAAGTTTCTGCCCGCCGCGGCAGCAGGACAAGGTGCGCCTGGTCTACAACAGCCTGACCTTTACCGAGCGGACGGAATGCGCCCTGCCCATGCGGCCGCCCTACCGCCTGCTGGCCGTGGGCCGCTTCGCGCGCACCAAGGGTTTTCCCGAATTGTTGACAGCCATGGCCAGGCTGCGGCGCGAACAGGTGCCCGTGCGGCTCACCCTGGTGGGCGACGGCGGCTGGCACCGTAAGCTCACGGCCCTGCGGCGGCGGCTGCGCCTGACCGACTGCGTGGACATGCCGGGTTTCCTGCCCCATGACCGGCTGCGCGAATCCATGCAAAACCACGACATGCTGGTGGTGCCCAGCGTGGTGTACAGCAACGGCGACCGCGACGGCATTCCCAACGTGATCATGGAAGCTCTTTCCCACCGCATGCCCGTGGTGGCCACGGACGTCTGCGGCATCTCCGAAGTGATCCGCGACGGGGAAACCGGCCTGCTGGTGCCCCAGCGCGACCCGCGCGCCCTGGCCCTGGCCGTGCGGCGCATGCTGGAAGACCGGGAGCGGGCCCTGGGCATGGCTGAAGCGGGCCGCGCGCTGGTGGAACAGATGTTCGACAGGGATACGAACATCACGGCCCTGCGCGACCTTTATCTTTCGGCCGATCGCTCCCGGCGGACGGAACAGGGCTGAGCCATGCGCCGACGCGAGACGTTGTACCTGGTGGTCAGCCTGGATGTGGAAGAGGAAGGATTGTTCGGCGGCCGCTACGCCCGCCGCGCGCCGCGCGTGACCAATACCGCGCAGCTTTCCCGCCTGGCGCCCCTGCTGGAACGGGGCGTGCGGCCCACGCTTTTCTGCGCGCACAGCGTGCTGACCGACCCGGCCTCACGCGCGATCCTGGCCCGGCTGCGGGACATGTCCGGCGCGGAAATCGGAGCGCATCTGCACCACTGGAACACGCCGCCTCTGGGCCTGGACAGCCATGCGAGCGGGCAGTCGGATATGGCGGACGCGGCGGACGTGACAAACAGCGTGCCTGCGGCATCGGTGCCCGCTGCCCTGATGGCGGCCAAGCTGGGCACTCTGTTCCGGGTGGGCGAGGATTTTCAGGGCGCGCCCCTGACCTCTTTCCGCATGGGGCGCTGGGATCTGCACCGCGCGCATTGGCCTTTGCTGGCGCGGGCGGGCGTTTTGTGCGACGCTTCGGTGCGCCCTCTGCACTGCGCCAAAACAGGCGCGGATGGCGTCGCGGCCGGGCCTGACCACTTCAATGCCCCCAGCGATCCCTACTGGGTGCCGGTGGAGGGCAAACATATTTTTGAAGTGCCCCTGACGGTCACGCCGCTGCTTCGCCCCCTGCCCAAAATGCTGAGAGCCCTCCCTGACGGGCCGGATTCATGGGGACGGGCCGTGCGGGCAAGCCTGCGGCACTGGGGGGCTCTGGCCCTGCTGCCCGTTGAGCACCCGCTCTGGGCCATGCGGGCCGTGACCGGTCTGTTCGCAGCCCGGGGGGGACGCGTGCTGTCGCTGACCTGGCATTCCTCGGAAATGCTGCCCGGCGGCGCGCCGCATCTGCCCGACGCAGCCTCGGTGGAACGGCTGATGACCAAAATCGAAATCTACCTGGACTGGCTGCACGCGCATTGGGAGGTGCGCTGCCTGACCATGGACGGCCTGCGCCGGGAGCTGGGGAGCTCGGCGGCCTGCCCGCGTTCGGACGTCGCGTGCGACTGGACGACAGGGGCGGAACAGGAGAAAGAATCCGGACAAGGGGGAACAACTTGGGGAAGCGACCGAGGAGAACCCGCATGACGACAGAACAGATCAATCCATCCCCTCCCGGGGAAGGAAAACCCCTACCCGCCGGCCTGCCCCATGTGGCTTATGTGCTCTTGTGGTATCCGCTTTTTACCCAGCCCTTCATTTTCCGCGAAGTGGAAGGACTCAAGGAACATCTGCCTCTGACCGTCTACAGCCTGTATGCGCGCAATCTGCGCCACTGCTCCACGGAAATGCGGGCGGCGGCGGACAGTGTGCGCACCTTCGGGATCAAAGCCGCGCCTCTTTTCGCCCTGGAACTGCTGCGTCAGTTGCTGACCCATCCCCTGCGCCTGTGCCGCCTCTTCCGTCGCAGCATGTTCCGGCGTTGGCGCAGCCTTGAAACTTTTGGCGAAAATCTCTGGGCTTTCGGCGCGGGCCTGTATCTGGGCCGTCGGTTCCGTGAGGACGGCATTGACATGATCCATGCGCCGTGGCCGCGCGGCGCGGCCACGGCGGCTTGGGTGGCCGCCGACATCGCGGGCGTGCCCTTTTCCACGTCAGCGCGCGGCGACAATCTGGAACCAGCGGACCCGGACCTGGCGGACAAGTTGAGCGCGGCCCTTTTTGTGCGCGCCAACAACGCGGCGGACCAAGCCCGCATCGAAGCCTTTGACCGCAGCCAGGCCAGAGGCAAGGTAGCCCTGGTCTACAACAGCCTGACTCTGCCGCCGCCCGCCGTGGATTCCACGGCCTCCCGTTCCGGGGACTGCACGCGGAAAACGCCGCGCCTGGAACAGGGCCCCGTGCGCCTGCTTGCTTTGGGTCGTTTCGACGTGACCAAGGGCTTTGACGTGCTGCTGACTGCCTGCGGCATCCTCCGGGAACGCGGCCTGAATTTCAGCCTGACCCTGGCCGGAGGCGGCGGCAAAGTCATGGGGCTCGGGCATTTGGGCGCGCAGCTGGTCAAAATGCGCAAGGATCTGGGCCTGGAAAAACAGGTCGACATGCCGGGCCTGATTTCCCACAACGAACTGCCGCGCATTCTGGACGAGCATGACATTTTCGTGGCCCCCTGCGTGGTGCATGCCTCGGGCCGACGCGACGGCATTCCCAATACGGTTATTGAAGCACTGGCCTACGCTCTGCCGGTAATCAGCACCACGGTCAACGCGCTGCCGGAGGTGGTGCGCGACCACGAGACCGGCCTGGCCATACCGCCCGGCGACCCGCAGGCCCTGGCCGAAGCCGTGCTCCGGCTGGTCGGGCATCCGGAGGAAGCCCGGCGCATGGGGCGCAACGGCGCGCTGCTGGCCCGGGACATGTTCGATCCCCATACCAACAACCTGCGGCTGGCCGAGCTGTTCATCAGCTGGTACGCCCACTGGAAAAAAACATGTGCGGCATAGCTGGCATCTGTCGTCTGGACGGGGAAACGCTCTCCCCGGAAGCCGGAATCCGGGTCAAGGCCATGACCGACTGCCTGACCCACAGGGGGCCGGACGGCGAAGGCCTCTGGCAGGCCGGTCCGGTCTGCCTGGGGCATCGGCGGCTTTCCATCATTGACCTGGCGGGCGGCGCCCAGCCCATGCACAGCGCCGACGGCCGCCTGAGCGTGACGTTCAACGGCGAGATCTACAACTTCGCCGAACTCAGGGACGAGCTGGCGGCGGGCGGCGCGCGTTTCCAAACCAATTCGGACACGGAAGTCATTCTGGAAGGCTACCGCCGCTGGGGCGCGGACTGCCTGGCGCGCTTCGACGGCATGTTCGCCTTCGCCCTCTGGGACGCGGAGCGCCGACGCCTGTTCTGCGCGTGCGACCGCTTCGGCAAGAAGCCCTTTTTCTATACCGTCCAGCACGGCTGCCTGTACTTCGCCTCGGAGCTCACGGCCCTGACCCGCGTGCCGGAGCTGACCCTCACGCTGGACCCGCAGGCCGTCATGCGTTACCTGGCCTACGAATACGTGCCCACGCCCCAGACCGTTTACGGCGAAGTCCGCAGCCTGCCGCCCTCCCATCTGCTGCTCTCGGGACAGGGCGACGTCCGCCTGGAACGCTATTGGGACATGCCCGTGCCGGACGAAGCCGACCCCAGGGATGAAGGCGAACTCTGCCGGGAGCTGAACCATCTGCTCTCCCGCGCCGTGCGCCGCCGCATGGTCAGCGACGTGCCGCTGGGCGTCTTTCTCTCGGGCGGCATTGACTCCTCCATTGTGGCCGGGCTCATGGCCCGGCAGTCCGCCACGCCCATCAAGACCTTTTCCATCGGCTTCACCGAAGCCAGCTACGACGAATCGCGCTACGCCCGCATCGCGGCGCGAGCCTTCGGCACGGACCATCACGAGCGAATACTCTCGGCCGAGGAATGCGCGGACGAGCTGCCCGGCATCGTCAGCCGCATGGACGTGCCCATGGCCGACGCCTCGGTAGCGCCCACATGGCTGCTCTCGGGCGTCACCCGCGAGCATGTCACCGTGGCCCTGGGCGGAGACGGCGCCGACGAACTCTGGGCCGGGTATGAGCACTATATCGGCTTCAAGGCGGCGGAGTGGTACAACGCCCTGCCCGCCTTTGTCCGGCGCGGGATCATCGAACCCCTGGCCCGGCATCTGCCCGCCTCGGCCGGGTATATCAATCCGCGCCTGGCCGTGGCTACGTTTCTGCGCGGGGCGCACGCCCCGGCCTGGCAGCGGGTGCAGACCATGCTCACGGCCTTCACCCCGGAGATGCAGCGCGAAATTCTGGACACACCCTGGCTGGAAGCGCACGGCGACTTTCTGCGGCCCGACCGGCTGTTCGCTCCCACGCGCGAGCAATACGAGCACTGGCTGCCGGAAAGCGCGGCGGCTCCCCTGGCACGCGCCTTTCACGTCTATGTCCGCCAGTTCATGCTGGACGACATCCTGGTCAAGGTAGACCGCTGCTCCATGCTCCATTCCCTGGAAGTGCGCGCGCCCTTCCTTGACCGGGACGTGGCCGAATTCGCGGCCCGGCTGCCCGTGCGCCACAAGCTGCACGGCTTCAAGCGCAAGTATCTGCTCAAAAAGGCCTTTGCCGACCTGCTGCCGCCGGAGATTCTGCACCGCAACAAGCGCGGCTTCCAGATTCCGGTGGCGGCCTGGCTGCGCGGACGGATGCGCCCGCTCATGGAAGATCTGCTCAGCGAAGCACGCCTGCGCGAGCAGGGCATTTTCAATCCCCGTGCCGTGCGAGCGCTTATGAACGAGCATATTTCAGGCCGGGCGGATCTGCGCAAGCCGTTGTGGACGCTGCTGGTCTTCCAACTCTGGTGGCAGGCCCGAAAAAACAATTGAGCTTTTTGCCCCTGACGGCGTTGGGCTTCGCGACGCCGTCGACAAAAAATCTCGCTTGGCCCGAACCTTGCCAGCGCACATGCCATGCTTATATTTTATAGTCGTTACGATAGAGAAGACGCGTCCCAGCGCATTTTGAAGATAAGGAGAATTTTATGACCAGCCAGATAAAAACAGTTCTTCTGCTGGCCTTGCTGTCCGGCATCATTATCGTGCTTGGCGGCCTGATGGGCGGCCGCACCGGCGTGATCATCGCCTTCGGCTTGGCCCTCGTGATGAATGTGGGCAGCTACTGGTACTCGGACAAAATCGTGCTTTCCATGTACCATGCCCGGGAACTGGCCCCTGAGGAAGCCCCCTATTTGCACCGGATTGTGGAAGAGCTGGCCCGCAATGCCGGCATTCCCAAGCCGCGCGTCTGCGTGGTGCCGGAAGAGGCCCCCAACGCCTTTGCCACGGGCCGTGATCCGCAGCATGCGGTGGTGGCCGTGACCGAGGGCATCATGCGCCTGCTTTCGCCCGAGGAGCTGCGCGGCGTGGTAGCCCATGAAGTGGGCCATATCGTCAACCGCGACATCCTCATCCAGACCGTTGCGGGCGTGCTGGGCTCAGCCATTGTAACCTTGGCCAACATCTTTCAGTTCACCGCCATTTTCGGCGGCAACCGTGACGGCGAAGGCGGCGGCAATCCCATCGGCGCGCTGGTGCTGGCCCTGCTCGCGCCCATCGCGGCCGGGCTGATCCAGATGGCCATTTCGCGTTCGCGCGAATACCTGGCCGACGACACGGGCGCGGAACTGTGCGGCCAGCCGCTGGCCCTGGCCGGAGCCCTGGCAAAGCTGGGCGCGGCCAGCGGAAGGATTCCCATGCAGGAGGGCAATCCCAGCACGGAGCAAATGTTCATTGTGGCGCCCATGTTCAGCATTGACGGCAGCATGGCCAACCTGTTCAGCACACATCCGCCGTTGGAAGAGCGCATCCGGCGTTTGCAGGCCATGGCCGCCGCCCGGCGTTAGAGCGTTGTGGTATTTTCAGTATTAAAACGCTCCGGGTGGATTTTTCGCGGAATTATCGCAAAGTGAATTTGCTTTGCCGCGAAGTGATACGTTCAAGCGTGACATGCCCTGATTTGTTCCACCATCCGCTTCACAACAAAGGTCGAGGTTATGAAACTACGCCTCCCGCTGGGAATTATGCTGGTCCTGCTGCTCGCCGCCTGCGGCGCCAAAAATACGTCGGAGGAGCCGCCCGCTCCCCAGCCCGCGCCCTGCCCCTTTGTCTATGTTTATGCGCCGGGCAATTACATTATCGACATTGCAGGCGGCGCGGATGTGGTGCTCGACCCCATGGCGCAGGACTTTTCCCTCTTCTGTGCGCCCGCGGACGCCCGTGCGGCGCTCAACGCCGAAATCGCGGCGGGCCGCCTGCCCGAGGGCGATTGGCGCATCTACCGGGTGGAAGGCCAGTTCGATGACCTTGCCCAGAAGTCCGGTCCCAACCAGTACACGCTCAAACGTATGGCTCCCATCGTGGATTGGGTGACCGAAGACATCTGAGGCCGGACGCCGTATGTAGAACGCCCGCTCCTTGCTGAAAGGAGCGGGCGTTCTACATTTTGCGCTTGAAATTATCGCTTAACGGCGAAATAAATTCGCCTTGCGATACTTTCGCGGTGCGGATTTTCCGTGAAAATCCGCACAGAGCGTTGAGATATTTTCAATATCAAAACGCTCTAAGAACGGTAATCGGAATTCAGCGTCACATATTCATGGCCCAGGTCCGAAGCCTGGAACGAATAGCTGCCGGGGCCGTCACCCAGATTGATGTCCACGGCAATATCCCTGGCCTTGAGCAATTCGGCCAGCGTTCCCTCCTGATCGTCGTTCACCGGACGGCCCAGGCGGAAGCGTTCCACGCCGCAGAGGTGCAGGCCCACCTTGGCGGGATCGAAGCTCGCGCCGCTGTAGCCCACAGCTGTGACGATACGGCCCCAGTTGGCGTCGCCGCCGTAGATGGCCGTCTTGACCAACTGCGAATGCCCCACGCTGCGGGCCACCAACTCGGCGTCCGCGTCATTGCGGGCGCCGCGCACGCTGATATGAATGACCTTGCTTGCGCCTTCGCCGTCCATGACCAGCATGTGTGAAACCGTGCCCAGAATGGCGGTAAGGGCCTCTTCCAGCAGTGCCAGATCCGCTTCATCGCGAGCGGCCACGCCGGACGCGCCGTTGGCCAGGCCCAGGATGGTGTCGTTGGTGGAGGTGTCGCCGTCCACACTGACCCGGTTGAAGGTCTTGTCCACGGCCCGGCCGAACATGGCCTGCCAGGGCTCACGCTCCACGGCGGCATCCGTAAGGGCCACACAGAGCATGGTGGCCATATTGGGGCAGATCATGCCCGCGCCTTTGGCCATGACTGTCAGGCGCACCGTACCGCCGGAAAGCGTCACCTCGCGCATGGCGAACTTGGGAAAGGCGTCCGTGGTCATGAAGGCGCGGGTGAAGCCCTCGGCGTCGCGGCTGCCCAGGCTTTGAGCCAGGGCGGGCACAGCCTTGCGCCAGAGGTCCATCTTGAGGTGGGCTCCCACCACACCGGTGGAAATGGGCAGAATCTCCTGCGCCTCAAGGCCCGTGGCCTCGGCCGCCATCTCCTGGGTGGTCCGGCAGTTGTCCAGGCCCTCCTCGCCGGTGCAGGCGTTGGCTTGGCCGGAATTGGCCAGCACCGCGCGGGCCGTGCCGCGGGTATTCAGGATTTCCTGGCAGACCAGGACCGGCGCGGCCTTGAACAAATTCTGGGTGAACATGCCGGCCAGCACGCAGGGCCGGTCGGAAACTATCAGGCCCAGGTCGTCACGGCCCGCCTTTTTGAAATTGGCCGCTGCGGTTCCGGCTTTGAAGCCTGTGGGAAGATCGTCAATCATAACATCCCCTATTCCGCTGTGTCCGCCTAGCCTGATGCGGCCAGACGGGGCATATGCGAATCGCGGGAATTTCACACTGCTGCGAAATTCCCGCGACTATTAATAACTACCCTGTAAATTTGAGATTTTTTGTTCGCCGGCAAGGAAAACAAGCTTTTTATGCAGGGAGTGTACTCTCATGGTACTTGACCGGAATAAAAAGCGCCGTTTGACGCAGCCAGCGGCAAAAAGGCTCAAATTTACGACTTGGCTTTCTGGATTTCCTCGGCCAATGCCGCCGGCACACGTTCGTAATGGTCGAACTGCATGGTGAAGGTGGCGCGGCCCTGGGTACGCGAACGCAGGTCCGTGGCATACCCGAACATAGAGGCCAGGGGCACCTGGGCGCGCACGCTCTGCGCGCCTCCGGCGCGGGCTTCCATGCTCTGTACGCGGCCGCGACGGCCGTTGAGGTCGCCCATGACATCGCCCAGGTATTCCTCGGGCGTAACCACTTCCACATCCATGATGGGCTCAAGCAGCACGGGACCGGCCTTGTGCATGGCGTCCTTGATGGCCATGGAACCGGCCACATAGAAGGCCTGCTCCGAGGAGTCCACTTCGTGGTAGGAACCGAACACCAGGTTGACCTTGAAGTCCACGCAGGGGAAGCCCGCCAGCACGCCGGACTTCATGGCGTCCTGAATGCCCTTGTCGATGGCCGGGATGTATTCCTTGGGAATCACGCCGCCGGTGATGGAGTTGACGAACTCGTAGCCCTTGCCCGGATTCGGCTCCACCTCAATGACGCAGTGGCCGTACTGGCCGCGGCCGCCGGACTGCTTGGCATGCTTCATATCCGACTTGGCGGGCTTGGAGATGGTTTCGCGGTAGGCCACCTGAGGCTTGCCCACATTGGCGTTGACGCTGAACTCGCGGGTCAGGCGGTCCACGATGATTTCCAGATGGAGTTCGCCCATGCCCGCAATAAGGGTCTGGTTGGTCTCCTCGTCGCCCTTGACCCGGAAGGAGGGGTCTTCCTTAGCCAGCTTGTTCAGCGCGGCGGAAAGGGCATCGCGGTCGGCCTTGGTCTTGGGCTCGATGGCCACTTCAATGACCGGCTCGGGGATGTTCAGGGACTCCAGGATCACTTCGTGCTTTTCGTCGCAGAGCGTATCGCCGGTGGAGGCGTTCTTCAGGCCCACCAGAGCCACGATGTCGCCCGCGCCGGCCCATTTGATGTCCTCGCGCTTGTTGGCGTGCATTTTGAGGATGCGGCCGATGCGCTCCTTCTTGCCGGTGTTGGCGTTATACACGCTGGTTCCGGATTCCAGGAAGCCGGAATAGATGCGGAAGAAGGACAGATGGCCGATGAAGGGATCGGAAAAGAGCTTGAAGACCAGACCGGCCAGAGGCCGCTTGTCGTCGCAGGGGCATTCGATGATCTCGTCTTCCTTGCCGGGCACGTGACCGATCATGGGCGGGATGTCCACGGGCGAGGGCAGATAGTCCACCGTGGCGTCCAGCAGGGGCTGCACGCCCATGTTGCGGAAGGCCGAACCGCAGAGCACCGGCACGATGTTCCGGGCGATGGTGGCCTTGCGGATGCAGGAGATGATTTCCTCTTCCGTGAGGGTTTCCCCGCCCAGGTACTTCTCAAGCAGGGCTTCGTCTTCCTCGGCCACGGCTTCCAGCAACTCATGGTGCTTTTCGTCGTACAGGTCCTGCATGTCGGCGGGCACGTCCTCTTCCACGAATTCGGCGCCCTTGGTGGTTTTGTCGAAACGGATGGCCTTGCCCCGCACCAGGTCCACCACGCCTTCAAACTTGTCTTCCGCGCCGATGGGCAGCTGCAAAGGCACGGCCTTGGCGCCCAGACGATCGTGGATCATGCTCACGCAACGGAAAAAGTTGGCGCCGATGCGGTCCATCTTGTTCACAAAACAGATGCGCGGCACGTGATAGCGGTCAGCCTGGCGCCAGACCGTTTCGGACTGCGGCTCCACGCCGGCCACGGCGTCAAACACGCAGACAGCGCCGTCCAGCACGCGCAGGGAACGCTCCACCTCAATGGTGAAGTCCACGTGGCCGGGGGTGTCGATGATGTTGATGCGGCAGTCTTTCCAGAAGCAGGTGGTGGCGGCGGAGGTGATGGTGATGCCGCGCTCCTGCTCCTGCTCCATCCAATCCATGGTGGATTCGCCGTCGTGGGTTTCGCCGATTTTGTGGGAAACGCCGGTGTAAAAAAGGATACGCTCGGTGGTGGTGGTCTTGCCGGCGTCAATATGGGCCATGATGCCGATATTGCGCTGTTTGTCTACGGGAACAGTGCGGGACACGGTATTTCCTCCATACTGCGGAAGGTGTGGTACCAAACCGACGCCGCTTCCTTACGGACGCGGCGTCGGCGGCATGCGATTCAAATCGGAACGGCCTTACCAGCGGTAGTGGGAGAAGGCCTTGTTGGCGTCGGCCATGCGGTGGGTGTCTTCGCGCTTCTTCACCGCGCCGCCGCGGCCGTTGTAGGCATCCAGCAGTTCGGCGGAAAGTTTGGCGGTCATCCCTTTTTCGCCGCGCGAGCGGGAATAGTTGATCAGCCAGCGGATGGACAGGGAGACCTGACGCTCGGGACGCACTTCCATGGGCACCTGGTAGGTGGCGCCGCCCACGCGGCGGGCCTTGACTTCCATATGCGGCTTGACGTTGTCCAGGGCCTTTTCAAAGGCGCGCATGGGGTCTTCGCCGGTCTTTTCAGCCAGGGTTTCCAGGGAGCTGTAAAAAATCTTTTCAGCCGCGCCTTTTTTACCGTCGTACATCAGCCGGTTCACGAATTTGGTGACCAGACGGCTGGAGTACAGCGGGTCAGGCAGCACTTCCCTCTTGGGAACGGGACCTTTACGGGGCATGGGGTTTCTCCTTCATGCTTGTATTGCGGCGTCACCAACCCCGCGACGCGCCGGCGCCCAGAGCAAAGCGGGCGGCCGTGGCGCGGCGCATGGCGCACGCCGGGCGGATTGGCAAAGGGGGTTGAAATGCCGGGAACCTACTTGGGACGCTTGGCGCCGTACTTGGAACGGCTCTTGCGGCGGTCGGCCACGCCGGAGGTATCCAGGGTGCCGCGCACGATGTGGTAACGGACGCCGGGAAGGTCTTTCACACGGCCGCCGCGGATGATTACCACGGAGTGCTCCTGCAGGTTGTGGCCTTCGCCGGGGATGTAGGCCGTCACTTCGATGCCGTTGGTCAGGCGCACGCGGGCGACCTTACGCAGGGCCGAGTTAGGCTTTTTCGGGGTGGTGGTGTAAACGCGGGTGCATACGCCGCGACGCTGCGGGCAGGCCTGCAACGCCGGGGTCTTCTTGCGTTTCACCACGGCTTTCCGCTCAATGCGGATGAGCTGATTGATCGTGGGCATGCATTCCTCCATAAGGAACAGTTAAACGGGGAAAACTCCAAGGGGTTGGACATAGCCCAGGCAAGGCGGGGCTGTCAAGGGGCGAGGCGCTTTCACGCAGGGCAATCGAATGAATGTCTCCTCTTCGGATATGCATTTGACTCCATCGGTGCGTCTTCTTTCCTTTAAGGCATTTCAACTTTGAAAATGTTGAAATGCCCTGGCGGCCGTGTGAGCGGACGCCCGCGCCTGAAGCCAAGGCGGACCACGTTCCCGCCGCAGGCTGAAGGCAGCGTCAGCTTTGAAATCGGCACAATTTCAAAGCGAATCCGCTCCAGACCCGCGAACGCAGCCGATATTGTCGGCAAGTGAGCGGGGGGGGCTGGCTTTGCGGTTATTTTACAAAATCCGCTTTTTCCGCGCCCCGTTACCCCTTGCCGCGCATTTCCGTGACCAACGCGTGCAGGGTGCGGGTCTGCCCGGCCAGGTCCGCCACGGAACGCGCCGCGTTGTTCATGGCCTGGGCGGTCTGCCCGGCCACCGTATCCACCTCGTTGATGGCGTCGGCCATCTCCCGGCTGGACACGGCCTGCTCCTCGCTGGCCGTGGCAATGGCCCGCACCTGGGTGGCGGCGCCGTCCACAATGGAAACGATTTCGCGCAGGGCCTCGCCGGATCTGCCGGTCAGTTCCGTGGCCTGCTCGATGGTCTGCACGGCTTCATCCACCTGGCGCATATTTTTGTCCGCGCTCTGCTGGATGGCCCGCACGGCGTTATCCACATCCGTGGTTGAGGCCATGGTTTTTTCGGCCAGCTTGCGCACCTCGTCGGCCACCACCGCGAAGCCGCGCCCGGATTCACCGGCCCGCGCGGCCTCAATGGCCGCGTTCAGCGCCAGCAGATTGGTCTGGTCCGCGATATCCGAGATCACGCTCATGATCCGGTTGACCGCCTGGGCATGCTGGCCCAGGGTCTGCATATCCTCTTTCAGCCTGCGGGACTGCTCCTGCACGCTGCGGATGCTCCGGGTCACTTCCAGCACCACATCCGCGCCCTCCTCTGCCTTCTGGCGGGCACCGGCGGAAAGTTCCGCCGCCGAGGTCGCGTTGCGGCTCACCTCGATCACCACGGCGCTCATCTGTTCCATGGCCGAGGCGGTCTCGGAAATTTTGCGGGCCTGGACCTCCGCGCCCTTCTTGGATTGGAGAATACCGGCTGAAAGCTCGCCCGAAGCGCGGTTGGCATTGCTCACCACATCCTCGATGCGCTGGCAGGCCCCCAGAATCATATCATTCTTGGCCGCCGTCTCCTGCGCGGCCACCTCGGCCGAACTCAAGGCTTCCTCGGCCTCCCGGCTTTTAGCCAGGGCCATATCGGTCTGTTCGCGGGCCTCCTCGATCTTGTGCTTGAGCGTGCCGACCATCACGCCCAAGGCCGCGTTCAACTGGCCCACCTCGTCTTTCTGGACGATGCGGGGCTCGCGCAGATTGCCGCCCGCCACTTCCCTGGCGTAGAGCACCAGACGGCGCAGCGGCCCGGCGATGCTGCGGGTGAGAAAGACGGCCAGCAGCACACAGACCAGCAGAATGCCGCCGCTCATGGCCAGGGCCACATTCCGGCTCTGGACAAGGGTCCTGGCCAGGGCCGTGTTGGAGCGCATGAGGTCTTCGTCCACCAGTTTGATGGCCTTGGTCAGGCCTTCGCGGATCAACAGCAGATTGGTGGCGATCCCTTCCCGGTAGAGCCTCTGCATGCCCTGCACGTCGCCTTTTTCATGGGCGGCCACGATGCCGGGCACGGCCGCATGCAAGGCCAGATGCGGCTGTTCCAGGGCGTCCAGAATGGGAGCCACGGCGGGCAGACGCTGTTCCAGTTCCTCGCGGCCTTCTCCGTAAAACCATTTGCCGAACGTACACTGATGTCCGTCGGTAACCACATTGAGCCTGGTCACCGTATCGTCCAGAAGGTAGGCCGCCACGTTGGCCGCCCAGATGAAATGGGCGTTTTCCGCCTTGAGCAGGGTCAGTTCGGACTCGCTGCTGCGGTCCAGGTCGTCGGAAACCCCGGAGATGTCGCCGATCACTTTGAAATTATAAACCGTGTACAGGCCGAACAACAAAAAAATCACCCCGAAGGCAAGGCTCAATTTGTAGACAAGCCGGATGTCTCGCCAACGCATACTCGTATCTCCCGCGAAAAAGTCGCACGGTTGGCCGCGCGGTGCGCGGCCGATATATGATTCTGTTAATCAGCTTTACGGCAGACTTTGTCCGGGGATTAGCCCTGTCCGGCATATTCTTTTGGCTTAAAACGAAAACGGCAGGCCGATCAGAATCTTGAAATCGTGTTCCGACTGAAAACCGTTCTTGTACACGGACCAGCTGGGCGCGTCCGTGCCGTTGCGATATTCCGTGTAATGCAGCTTGACGAAAGCGCCTTCCAGGGGGCCGTCGGGCTTGACGTAGCCGAGATCGCCGTTCACGGCCCATTCGTTCAGGCGCTCGGACGTTCCCCAGCCCCGCCCGTCCCAGCCCATGGCCCCGCTCACCCCCACGTAAAAGCCCTTTACGGGAAGGATATCGTCCAGGCGGCGTTCCACGCCCGCGAAGACCGCCTTTTCATCGTCCGCGTTCCAGTCCGAGCGGGAATCCCACCAGACCTCATAGGCGCCCTTGGCTCCGCCGTTGCGGTCCGCCAGGCGGTAGGCGAACTGCCCCTGGCTCCAGGGCCCGGACATGGGCGCGGCGGTATAGGTGCCTTCCAGGCGAAAGGTCCACATATCCAGCTCGTACAGGCCGAAGAGATAGTGCTGAAGGGCCAGGCCGTCAAAGTTGTTATTGACCCCGCCGCCGTCGTCGCTGTCGGCCATGGCGTAGAGATGGTAGCCGAACTTCAGCCGTCCGGGCCCCGCGGGCAGTTCCCAGCCGCTCTTGAAATGGGCGTTGTGCAGATGACCCGGCGATTGGCCGTAGGCCGCCTCCAGGGTAATGCCGTTGTCAAAGGCGTAGCGCGCGCCCAGGCTCCAGACGCCGGGCACATGGCTCTCGCCGTCGTTCTTCATCAGTTTGTATTCGTCCAGGAACCAGGGAGCCTTGTAGGTGTCGGCCACCATACCGGCCACGGAAAAGCCGCCGAAATCCAGGCCCGCGTTCACTCCCCGCCAGGAGCCGGGCATAATGGACCAGTTCACGCCCAGCACGCCGGGCCCTTCGGGCTGCAACCAGCCCGCGCGCAGCCACGCCGGACCGGCCTTGGCCTTGAGCGCGGCCTTGTAGATGGAAACGCCGCTCAGCGTGAAATGCCTGCTCCAGTCCGGGTGCCAGGGATCCTGCCAGGGCACGTAGCCCATTTCATGGTCCGGCGCGCCGTAGTTGAACAGATCATGGGAGGTGAAGACGCCGAAATCGAAACCCAGATGGTCCCAGGCATAGCCGGAAACCAGATCCAGATTGGCCTGAAGGGAGCCGTGGCGCAGGTTGGTGCGGTAGGTTTTGCGGTCCACGTCGTAGCGCTGGCGGTCCCGGCCGAAGAAGTACAGGCCGCCGCTGAGATGGGCGTCGTTTACCAGCGGGCTGAGCGGACTGTCCTCGGGCAGAAGCGTCCGGGCCGGGCTGTTCCTGTCCGGACTGGCCGTATCGGCCGCGCTGTCCGCGACATCCGCCGCATCCGCGCCCGCGGGCCACAACGCCCAGAGCAATACCCAGAACAACGCCGGAAGACAAAGCAGCCGCAGGGTGCGGAAACCGCCCGGAACCAGGCGTTGCTGTTGTTCCGCCACAGGCTAGCGTTCCCCGGCGGCGGGCCCCGGCCGCGTTGCGGCGGATAGGGCTGCGCGGTCTTCGCCGCCCTCGGCCCTGTTTTGCTGAAGATACGCCAGACATTGCGCTTCGGGCAGGGCAGGGCTGTAGCGCCAGCCCTGGAAAATGTCGCACCCCTCCTCGCGCAGAATGGCGACCTGTTCGTCGTTTTCCACGAATTCGGCCACGCAGCTCATGCTCCGGGCCCGGCAAAGACGGGTGATGGAAGAGACGATATCGCGGCAGATGGGATTGGTGACCAGTTCCTTGGTGATTTCGCCGTCGATTTTCACATAATTCACCGGGAACTGTTTGAGATACTTCAGCGAGCTGTGCCCCATGCCGAAGTCGTCAATGGCGATGGGAAAGCCCAGATCATGGAGGCGCGCCACTACCCGGCTTTCCGGCGAGCCGGAGTCCAGCGCGCTGGATTCGGTCACTTCCACGCTCATCTGCGCGGGCGGCACGCGGTAGCGGCGGGTTATCTCCATAAAACGCTCCGGCAGCGAGTCCTGCAGCTGCAGGGCGGAAACATTGACCGCCACGGTCAGGTCCGTCAGGCCCGCGTCCAGCCAGCGGCGGCGCGTGCGGCAGGCGGTTTCGAAAATCCAGATCCCGATGGGCCGGATCAGCCCGGATTCCTCGGCCAGGGTCACGGTCACGGGCGCGGGAATGGACCCGTAGGCCGGATGCCGCCAGCGCAGCAGAGATTCCACGCCCACCGCCCTGCCGCTGCGGGCGCAAATCTGCGGCTGGTACTCCAGAAAAAGGCCCTGGGCGTTGCGGCTCTCCCTTTCCAGGTCCAGGATCAGGCTGCGGGCCAGGGTGCCCGCGTCGTCCTGCTGGCGGCTGTAGGGGCCGCCGTCCCCGCCGCAGATCCGCCCGGTCAGAGTGCTGAACGCCGCGTTGGTGCGGCGGATGTTGACCTTGTTGGTCAGCACCACAAAGGGCGCGTAAATGCAGATGCCCAGGCAGAGATTCACCAGTTGCAGCAAAGAGCCGTTCAGGGAGCCGGTGGCCAGATAGCCGTTGAGCAGTACGGGCGTGGTCCATTCCGTGGCCACGCTCGCGCCCGGCACCAGCCCCCAGACCACCGCCAGATAGCTGATGCCCGCCAGAATCAGGGGCGTACCCACAAAGGGGATCAGCATCAGCGGGTTGAGCACCACGGGCAGGCCGAAGAGCAGAATTTCATTGATGTTGAACATGCCGGGCAGCAGGGACAAAAACCCCAGGCCCCGGCTGGTGCGGGTTTTGCCGAACAGAATCAGCGCGCCCGCCAGACAGATGCCCGCGCCCGAACCGCCCATGAACACGAACACATCCATGAAGTTCTTGGTCATGATGTGCGGCAGGGGCAGACCCACGGCGGCGGCGGTTTCATTGGCAAGCATGGCCGCACCGTAAATATCGTGGGTAATGGGGTCCAGCACGTTGGCCCCGTGGATGCCCAGAAACCAGAGCACATGCAGGGACAGGATATAGAGCAGGCTCCGCTCCAGACCATCGTGCAGGGCGTCGAAAGGCAGGCGGATGTAATGATAAGCCAGTTCGTGCAGGGACGAACCCGTGCCGTGCAGCAGCGTGCCGACGGCGGCAAAGACCAGCAAGGTCAGAATGCCGGGCAGAAAGGAGCTGAAGGTACGCGGCAGGGCAATGTCCGGCGCGCCGCCGCGCAAATGCAGATGGAGTTGCTTGAAGGAAAAAAAGAACAGAAACAGCCGGGTGGAGGCCAGGCCCACCAGCAGGGCCACGAACAGGCCGGAAACGCCGAACCAGCGCAGATTGTCCGACGAGGCCGACTGCGGGAAAAGACAGAACAGGGCCGCCAGGTTGACCAGACCGGCAATGACCGGGTTGGCCCGGAAAATCCGGCTGGCGCTGTTGAACTGGTCCACCAGATGCTGGCCGATGGAAAAGACCAGGCTCAGGGACATGATCGCAAAGGTGCCGCTGTAGAGGATCTCACCGAACAGGGTCCAGCGCGGGCCGAAAACATGGGCCATGAAGTCCCTGTAGGCGGTCAGGGGAAAGCTGTTCAGCAAAATCGCCAGAGAGCCCAGGAACATGAAGGGCAGCATGACGATAAGCGCCGAACGGACGGCGGCCAGAGTGGGGACGCCCGCGGCCTGGTCGGCCAGGCGCAGAGCTCGGTTGACCAGGCGGTTGCGGAGGGTGGAGGTGGCGTCCTTTAGTTTTGCGTTCACAAAAACCCTTGGTTGCGGCGGCCATCCCGCGTTGGACGGGCGGCGCTCCGGCAAAAGCTCCGGCGCTGTCGGCTTCGGTTGGCGGGGCCGCGCATGCGGCCACCCGTAAAACGACGCAACGGGACGCCCCTCGTCGGAACATCCCGTTGTTGTGCCGAAAGCCCTTTATTGTAGCATAGTGATAATGCCCGCTTTGTCAATGCGCGGTCCGTCCGGCCGAAAATGGCGCGGGGAGCGGAAAAACGGCGGCTGACGGACAGAGAGCGGTGCGCCGTGAACCCCGTTGCCCGAAGGACCGGACGGCTCCGGCAACGAGTTCAAAAATGGACGAAGGCTGAACAATCTATTGAAACATTACGCCTAGAGGGTGTCGCCATGAGATGGATTTTCGTGTTATATCAAGGGGAAAGAGCCTGTTATGAAGGGAGTGTACTCTTGCCTCAGCCGTTGCGGCGAAGCTGCTTACGGATGAGGACAGCAGAGCTATGGTACTCGACCGGAATAAAAGGCGAATTTCGACGCAGAGATAACCGAAAAGACACTCATGACGACACCCCCTAGAGCATTTTTACTTTGAAATTACTCTAACGCCGCACACGGTGCGGCGCGCCGCGAAGCGGCGTGGATTCTGGCGAAAACCACGTTTTTCGCCAGAATGCCGACTTTGAAATTTGTAAAATTTCAAAGTTAATCTGCCTAGGGGCAGGGCGTCAAAAACGAGGCCCTCTCCTCGCGCACAATGCCCAGAACTTCCTCCATCTGGGCCAGGCTCGGGCGGCCGTGATTGCTCGCCAACAGGCGCAGCAGGCTGTCCACGGTCTCCAGGCGGGTTGCGGCGAAGCGCGCGTTCCCGAGCAGGCCGCGCCGCGCCAGCATCTCCACCAGTTTGCCCTGACTGGCGCTCAACGCCGCATGCACCTTGTGGAGCGGCTCCAGGGTGTCGCTTTCAGCGGCGGCCAGCACCATGACGGACGTGGTATACAGGCGCTCCAAAAAGAGGCCGTAGAGATGCGCGCCCAGCAAGCGCAGATTGGCCTCGTTTTGCGAGGCCGCCGCCAGCATGGCCCGTACCTGGGACTCGCTGCGCCGGACAATGATCTCCCGCCCGGCCGGGCCGGTGGGATCTTTCGCCAAGACGTTCTTTTCCTTGGCGGTCAGAACGGGCAGATGGGTCTTGGGGCTCAGTTTGCGCAAAAGGCGGTTTTCGCGCGCCGCGTCCTCGGCCTTGCCGAAAAACAGGGCGTAGGCCTGATCCGACGCCGCCATGCCGCTGAGCACCGCCGCCTGATCCCGGTCGCCGGGCTGAGGGCAGATGTCCTTGGGCACGGTCAGGCCCTCCTGATAGGCAAAGCCCGCGGCCTTGAGCAGGCCGATGTCGTCCAGACTCCGGCGCAGGGCCCGGATGTCCAGCAGGGGGCGCATTTCCTTGACCACGGCGGCGGGAGAGGCCTGCCCGCCGGATTTGACGGACGGCAGATCCATGCCGTCTTCCAGGCCGGGAGCGGGGTCGGCGGAATCAGGCGCGGGCGCGCCCTTCTTGTCCCAGTCCGGAGCGGGATGCGCGGCATCCTCTGCGCTTTGGCCCGACACGGCGGCCCTGGCCCGCGACACGGGCCAAGACAGCGCAACAGCCAGGGAGAAAATCAGGACAAGGGAAACAATCGGGATACAACGTACGAAACGCGGCATGCTGCCTCCGGGCGCGCGCCGGAAGCGGGCGGCGCGCTCGCGGAAAAAAGGGGAAGCGGCCCGGCCCGCCTGGGCCGGGCCGCCGGGATTATTCTTCGGCCAGGGCCTCGGCGAAACGGGCCCGCAGGGCCTGCAATTTGGCCTTGGCATCCAGCAACTGCCCGGCGCGTTCCCGTTCGCGCGCCACCACTTCGGCGGGCGCGCGGCTCACAAAGCTCTCGTTGCTCAACTTCATGTTCACGGCTGTCACGTCTTTTTCCAGCTTGGTCAGTTCCTTGTCCAGGCGCGCCAGCTCACCGGCCAGGTCCACGGCCCCGCGCAGGGGCACGATAACCTGGCAGCCCTGGACCACGGCCGAGGCCGACGCCTTGGGCGCGTGCACTTCCGCGCCCAGTTCCAGGGATTCCAGGCGGGCCAGGGTTATCATCAGGCACCGGTTTTCCTCCAGCAGGGCGGCCTGTTCCTCGTCCACGGGATGGAGCAGCAGGCTTACCTTGTGGCTGGGGCTGATGCCCAGTTCGGCCTTGATAGTGCGCACGGCCACAATCACGCCCTGGATCAGCTCCATGCGGCAGGCTTCGCTCTCACGCGCGCAGCCGGGGCGCAACGAGGGATAGGGCTCCAGGGCCAGATCCGTGGGCTGTTCCCCGGCGGGCACGGGCAGGGCGCGCCAGATCTCGGCCGTGACAAAGGGCATGATGGGATGCAGCAGCACCAGCAGTTCGCGCAGCGCCAGCCAGAGCACATACTGGGCCGCGGCCTTGCGCGCGGGGTCGTCAGACTGCATGTCGGGCTTGATCAGTTCCAGATACCAGTCGCAGAACTCGTTCCAGAGGAATTTGTAGCCGAGCTGGGCCGCGTCATTGAAACGATAGTCCGCAAGGGCCTGGTCCATGTCCAGCTTGGCCATTTCCAGACGGTGCAGAATCCACTGATGGTGCAGGCCTCGCACATTTTCCAGGTTCACGGGCGCGGGCGCTTCCTCCGGCAGATTCATCAGGGCGAAACGCGCGGCGTTCCAGAGCTTGTTCACAAAGTGGCGATAGCCTTCGATGCGTTCTTCGGACAGGCGGATGTCGCGGCCCAGAGCCGCGAAGGCCGTCAGCGTGAAGCGCAGGGAATCGCAGCCGTATTTCTCGATCATGACCAGCGGGTCGATGACGTTGCCTGTGGATTTGGACATCTTGCGGCCCGTGGCGTCGCGCACCAGGGCGTGCAGATAGACATCGCGGAAGGGCGCCTGCTTCATGAAGTGCAGACCCATCATCATCATCCGGGCCACCCAGAAGAAGATGATGTCAAAACCCGTGACCAGCACCGAGGTGGGGTACCAGCGCGCCAGCTCCCTGGTCTGTTCCGGCCAGCCCATGGTGGAGAAGGGCCAGAGCGCCGAGGAAAACCAGGTGTCCAGCACGTCCTCGTCCTGCTCCAGATGATCCGAACCGCACACGGGGCAGACGTCCGGGGCCTCCTCGGCCACGATCAGCTTGCCGCAGGCTTTGCAGGTCCAGGCCGGAATGCGGTGGCCCCACCAGATCTGGCGGCTGATGCACCAGTCGCGGATATTGTCCAGCCAGTGATAATAGGTCTTGAGCCAGGATTCCGGAAAAATTTTGGTCAGTTCCGGCACGGCGGCGCGCGCGGCCGGGGCCATTTTGGTGGTGGCCACAAACCACTGGGTGGAGACGTGCGGCTCCACCACCGTATGGCAGCGGTAGCAGTGACCCACGGCATGCTCCAGTTCCGCCACGTCCACAAGGTCCCCGGCGGCTTCGATATCGGCCACGATCCTGTCCCGGCACTCCTGCTTGGTCAGGCCCGCATAGGGACCGGCCTCGGCTTTCATGACGCCGTTTTCGTCAATGACCTGCACGAATTCCAGATTATGCTTTTTGCCCAGCATCCAGTCGTTGTGGTCGTGGCAGGGCGTCACCTTCAGCGCGCCGGTGCCGAACTCGCGGTCCACATAATTGTCCGCGATGATCGGCACTTCGCGTCCCAGCACGGGCACGCGCGCGGTCTTGCCCACCAGACGGGCGTAGCGTTCGTCCTCGGGATGCACGCAGATGGCCGTATCGCCGGGGATGGTTTCGGGCCGGGTGGTGGCGATGACGATGGAGCCCGAACCGTCCGTGAGGTGGTAACGCACGCTCCAGAGCCTGCCCCTGCTCTGCTCGTGTTCCACTTCGTCGTCGGCCAGGGCCGTGTGGCAGCGCGAGCACCAGTTGATAATATAGTCGCCTTTGTAGATTAGTCCTTCATCATAGAGTTGCACAAAGACCTTGCGCACCGCCGCCGAAAGCCCTTCGTCCATGGTGAAGCGCAGGCGCGTCCAGTCCACGGAGCAACCCAGAGCCCCGATCTGATCCAGGATGCGGTGGCCGTAGTCCGCGCGCCATTCCCAGACTTTTTCCACAAAGGCTTCGCGGCCCAGATCCCGGCGGGTCTTGCCCTCTTTGGCCAGGGCCCGCTCCACCACGTTCTGGGTAGCGATGCCCGCGTGGTCCGTGCCCGGCACCCAGAGCACGTTCTTGCCCTTCTGGCGGGCGTGACGGCAGAGCACGTCGATGAGCGTCAAATTCAGGGCGTGGCCGATATGCAGGGCCCCGGTGACGTTGGGCGGCGGAATGACGATGGAATAGGGCTCGCCGGGCGCGTCCGGGTCGGGCGTGAAGGTTTTTTTCTCTTCCCAGTGCTTGCGCCACCGGGCTTCCACGTCATGGGGCTCATAGCCCTTGGGGAGGGTATCCGCCATCTTGCTTTCTCCGTAAAAGGCGGCGATACTGCGCGCCTATGCAGCCCGCGCAGCCGATTTACATGTTATGGGACGCGTCCCACATCTGGGGCCTCATGGCCTGGCGCGCGTTGCGCGCCCTGGGACTGTCCTGCCGCCTGGTTAAGGGCCAAGAAATAGCCGAAGGCGCGCTTTTAGGCAAGCCGGGCTCTTGCCGGGCATACGAAAGCGCCGTCCCGCCCCCGTTGCTGGTGGTGCCGGGCGGCAACGCCCGGCTCAAGGCCCTGGCCCTTGGCGAAGCCGGGCGCGCGGCCGTGCGCGCCTATCTGGAACAAGGCGGCGGCTATCTGGGCTTCTGCGGCGGCGCGGGCCTGGCCCTCAGCCACCGCGACCCGCGCGACGGACTGCAACTCTGCCCCTGGTCGCGCGCGGCCTATCCCCAGCGCCTGCATCATCTGATTTCCGGTCATGTGCGGGTGCGGGCCCGCGCCGGGGAAGAACTTTCGCCGCCCGGAATTCCGCCCCTGCTTCCGGCGGGAGCCGCCGGAAGCAGGAACAACGCGCCCCTTTCCCTGCCGGTCTGGTGGCCGGGGCGTTTCGCGCCGGAAAACACGGAAGAAGTGTGTGTGCTGGCGGCCTATGACGCGCCGGACGCGGATTTCTGGCTGGCGGACCTGCCCTTGCAGCGCATTCCGGCGCATGTCTTCGAAGCCTGGCAGGCCCTGTACGGCATCAATCTTTCAGCGGACTTCCTCACGGATCAGCCCCTGGTGGTCAGCGGCGCGTACGGCCAAGGCCGCTACGTGCTGAGCTACTCACACCTGGAAACCCCGCAGAGTCCGGACGCCAACGCCTGGTTGGCCCATCTCCTGCGCCGCCTGGCGGCCCTGGAGCCCCGGCGTGATCTTGTGCCGGGCTGGGAGCTGGGCGAACCCGTACCGGCCTGGCCGGACTACACGACGGCGATGCCATTGCTGGACGCCCTGCGCCGGACCCACGCCCTGCTGGACCTGGCGGTTGAGCATCACCTCTTTTTCCGGCGCGCGCCCTGGCTCTGGGGCTGGCGCACGGGCCTGCCCGGCGCGGCCTGCAACAATCTGCACGCGGCGCTTTGCACGGCCGTGAATCTTGCGCCTTCCGGCGAGGCCCTGGACTACTGGCGCGACGTTAGTTCCCGTTTCGCGGAGCTGAGCTCCCTGTTCGCCGCCGGGGCCGAAGGCTATCTGCTGGCCTGCCGCCTGGCCGAAACCCTCTCTCCCACCCTGCCCGACGCCGTGGACCAGCGCGGCCTCGACAACCAGCGCGAAGCCCTGTTCGGGCACCCCATGCACGGCGGCGGCCTCATTGAGGAATTGCTGACCATCACGGAAGAACTGATCTACCTCTCGCAGGAGGCGCGCGGCGCCTGATACGCCCGGGGCGGGCGGCGGAATTTCACGCAACTTGCTTTAAAAGCATCTGTTTTCAAAAGCTGAAACGCTGCCCCGTTCACGGTAAAAACGCGGTTTTGCCGTGCCGTCGGGCGCGGACGGCCGCCTGAACACTCTGATATTCAATCTCAAAGTACGTTACTTCCGGCGCATGAGCCTGTCGATCAGCCTGTACATCCGCGCCAGATCCACGGGCTTGGCGAGATGGGCCGACATGCCCGCCTCATCGCAGGAACGGACGTCTTCATTCAGGACGGCGGCGGACATGGCCACAATGGGGACGGACCGCCCGTCGGCGCGGCTCAAGGCGCGGATGCGCCGGGTGGCTTCCAGCCCGTCCATCACCGGCATCTGAATGTCCATGAAAATAATGTCGTAAAGGCCTTCGGGCGAGGCCGCAAAAATTTCCACCGCCTGGCGGCCGTTTTCGGCCACGTCCACAACGCCGCCGACTTCGTTCAGAAGCGCCATGGCTATCTCGCGGTTCAGGACGTTGTCATCCACCAGCAGAAAACGCTTGCCGCTGAAGTCATATGCCGCCACGGCGGCCGGAAGAACCGTTTCCCGCCGGTGCGTTTTGGCGATGCACTCTTTCAGGATATGAAAAAGATTGGATTTCATCAGCGGCTTGCAGATAAAACCGTCCACGCCCGCACCCAGGGCCGCCTCTTCGTATTCCGTCCAATCATAGGCCGAAATCAGAATGATCGTCACCTGCGGTCCCACACAGGCCCGCACCAGCCGGGCGGTTTCAATGCCGTCCATGCCCGGCATCATCAGGTCGATAATCACCGCGAAAAAGTCCCGGCAGGCATCATGGGCATCCCGCACCCGCGCCACGGCATCCGTGCCCGACAGCGTCCACTCGCTTTTCAGGCCGATTTCGTCAAGAACCCGGCAGGCGTTCCGGCAACAGAGCGGATCATCGTCCACCACCAATACGGGAAGATCCGGCAGCACGCCGGCGTCCGCCTCATCCCGTTCCCGGCATTTCAGGCACATGGTCGCCGTAAATCGCGACCCCTTGCCGTACTCGCTCTCCGCGCTGATGTCGCCGTTCATCATCTGCGTGATGTTCCGGCTGATGGCCATGCCCAGACCCGTCCCCTGGATATCGCGCGTCGCCGCGTCGTCGGCGCGCTCAAAGGGTTCGAAAAGTTTACGCATGAACTCCGGTTTCATCCCGATGCCGTTGTCCGCAACCGTAAATTCAAACCGCGCCACGCCCGTGCCTTCGGAGGGATATTCCGTGATGTCCAGGCCGACCCGCCCATTGTCAGGGGTGAACTTGACGGCATTGGAGAGCATGTTCAACAGAACCTGCTGAATCCGCTGCACATCGCCGACGAGTTGCTCATGCTTCAGGCTATGGACATGAATGTCGAAAGTGTGCCGCTTTTCCCGCACCGAGCCTTGCACCATGGCCACCAGCGACTGGAGCAGGTCCCCCATGTTGAATTCCTCTTCGGCCAGGAGCATCCGCCCGTTTTCAATGCGCGCCATGTCCAGCACCTCATTGATCAGGCCGAGCAGCAGCCTTGAGGAAATCGTAATTTTTTCAAGGCAGTTGCGGACGCGGTTGTGATTGTCGAGGTGCAGGCCGGCGATGGCCGTCATGCCGATGATGGCGTTCATGGGCGTGCGGATGTCATGGCTCATGCGGGAAAGAAATTCGGATTTCGCCTTGTTCGCTGCCCTGGCCGAGAGCAGGGCCTCCTGCAGCAGCTTGCGCTGCCGTTTTTCCTCGCGTACCTCGGTAATGTCCGTCCGGGTCAGCAGAAGAATGCCCCGGGCTTTGTCAAAATAGCTGAAACGCAATTTTTTATCGCGCGATGCGCCGTCCTCAATGACCGTGCAATAGGCCACATATTCGCCTTCACGGGCCAGCACCGGCAGGACGTGGTCAAGCCGGAGCCGTCGCGTGAGATCGTCCCGCTCGCCTTCCGGCACATGGCGTCTGTGAAATTCCTCCACTTCCCGCGTGTAGTCGTCGCTGGCCACCGGCGGCACCGGCGTTCCGCTCTCTCTGTTGGAGGCGTACATGACATAACTGTTCTTGTCCGCCTCAATATATACCACATAATCGTATTCGGTGCGCACCGCGGCTTCCACGATCTTTGTGCGCCGGACCTCGTTGGCGTCACGGCTGAGCAGCAGAACGCGGTCCGGCTCGCCGCGCGAGTCCGTCAACAGGCTGAGGCAGGCCTCATGCCATTCAAAGCCGAACAGGCCGTTGCGAAAGCGCATCTCAAACTTTTTTTCCCGACAGCCGGAGGCGGCCATGCCGCAAAGCGCATCCCAGGAGAGCAAGGCATCCCATCTGGCCCGGTCGGGAGGATAAACACAGGTGTCCGCATAGAGATGGAACAGTTCGCTGTACGGCCTGCGCGTTTCCGCCAGATCAGGCGTCATGCTGTCATGGACAATGAACACACTGTCTTCGGTCAGGGATATTTCCCATACGGTATCAATAAAATTCCGGGAGCCGTCCATTAGTTCACGCAGAGTCAGGGCAGAGACATTCATACAGTTCTCCCGGCATCCCGCAGGATATGGATGTGTGAAGCTGAAAACAGGCCGCTTTTTCAGGCGCGCGGCACGTTATCGGCTAGTCTGCCGCTAAAGGAGGACGGAGTACAGTTTTTTCGGCGCGTCAGATCATGCCCAGGCGCATGAACAGCCAGACAAAACCGGTCAGCGTGAACATGCTCAGGGCATTGGAGAGCACGGCCGTGAGCGCGGATTCCTCGGGCACGGCGCCGTAGATCTCGGCCAGGACCGTAACAATCAGGGCCGTGGCCGTGCCGCTCATGATCACGCCGATAGCCAGCCAGGCCCCGGAAATGCCCAGCAGCCACATGATGGCCCAGCAGAGCAGCGGATGCAGCAGCAACTTGCAGGAAATCAGCCAGACCTGGCGCAGCGCGGCATGCCCTTCGGCCCGGTGCATGGCCAAAGCCAGTTTTTGCCGCAGATCCAGCCCCAGGGCCAGCAGCATGCAGGGGGCCGCCGTATAGCCCACCAGACTGACCGTGCGGTCCAGCGGGGCCCAGAGCCCCAGGCCGGACAAGGACAGGGCCACCCCGGCCAGGGTGGCGAGCAGGATGGGATTGCCCAGGATAAAGACCCGCAGCAGGGTCGCGACCCTGGAACGTGAGCCGTCGCTCCAGGCCGCCGCCCCGGCCAGCATATCCAGCCGGGCCTGCCCCATGATCATCACGATGTTGGTGGTCAGGGTGGCCAGGCCCGCGATGAGCAGGGCCTCCTGATTTCCGGGCAGCAGATTGGTCACAATGGGCAGGCCCACAAAGGCCGTATTGCAGGCGCTGCAGCTCAGGGCGGAGATCACGGCCGGGCCCGCGCCCCGACGGCAGAAGAGGCGGTCGCCCCAGTAGCCCAGAGCGTAGACGATCAGTTGCGAGCCGATGACCCCGGCCCAGAAGCCGCCGTGGGCCAGATCGCCGGGATGCGCACCGGCCAGGATGTGCAAAATCAGCAGCGGCAGGGCCAGCTTGAGCACATAGACGCCCAGGACCGGGCCCGCGCTTTCGGGCAGTACCTCCCGAGCGCGCAGCAGCACGCCCATGCCGATGATCAAAAAAACAGGAACAACCGCGAACAGGGCTTCCAGCATACACTCCTCCGCCGCGCCGCATGAGCGGCGCGCAACCCGGCTGCCCATGCTCCGTAGCGGCAGGCGGACAACGGCGGGATAATGGCTCCAAGCACGGGCCTTGTCCAGCAGAATATTGTTTGATTAATCAAACAATATTCTGCTGGACAAGGCCACCCCAGGAGCTGTTTCGAAATAAGGATTTTCGTTCTCTTCAGGAAAGGCGAGTCCTGGGCGGGGGAATATATGCAAACCCGACCTTCGCACGGGGCGAGCCTGGCGCCGGCAAAGGCCGAAAGGACAATTTAGAAACGGCTCCCAGGACAGACTAGGGTCTGTTAACACTATAGAATTTTTGTTCGCCTGCAAGGAAGATAAACCTGCTTTGAGGGAGTGTACTCTTCTGGTACTCGACCGAAAAAGCAGGTGAAATCTGACGCGGCAGGAGGGCAAAAAGGCATAGCGTTAACAGGCCCTAACGGAGAATGTACATCGGCAACGGCTTGGAGCCGCCTGTTCAGGTGCCGCGCTTGCCGGGCGTTTCAGCGTTGGGACACCGGAAATGCCGTCAGCCCGATATCATTGCCTACCCTTCGCGCACCCTGAACGATGTTTATGCCCGACAATATTGTTTGAGCAAACAAGCAAAACTTGCCGATAACCATAAAGCGTCTATACTAAAAATTTCCAACCAGGCGGCAGGAGCGACCGTGCAACAGACATATCCAGAGCCACGGCAAAACCGGCTTTGGGCTTCGCAGCTGTGAGGGATCGGCATGCTGAACGAAATGGTGAGAAATTACGGCAGGCTGGGCAAAGGGTTCAGCGCGCGCGACAATATCATCATCAAAGGCACCAAGGCCCTGCATCTGCTCGCGGCCACGGCCTGGGCAGGCGGCGCGCTTTCCATGCAGGCGCTCAGCTTTTTGCGGCTCTCCACCGACAATGCGGCCTTTGCCGCGCAGGTGGCCCGGTGCCTGCATTTCGTGGACACCTGGGTTGTCATGCCCGGGCTTGCGGGCTGTCTGCTGAGCGGCCTGTTCTACTCCACCTGCACGTCCATCGGCTTCTTCAAATTCGCCTGGATCGGCTACAAATGGCTGATCAGCCTCTGCGCGGGCTTCTGGGGAACCATGTTCTGGGGGCCGTGGGGCGACGACCTCATCGCCGTGCTCGTGCCTCTGGGCCTGGACGGGCCGTTGCGCTTCGTGCGGGCCTGCATTTTGCCGGAAAGCATGTGGGAAGGCGCGTTACAGCTGACGGTCATCCTGTCCATGTGCCTGATTTCCGTGTACCGGCCACTGTCGTTCCACCTCGCGCCGCACAGACCGGCGAGCACCGCCAACCATTAGAACATACTACCTTAAACCGCTCTAAGGCGGCCGGAGAGCCTGCCGGAAACATCTTGCCTTCCGGAGCCTGCGGGCATGACCGCTCCTTCCATCCCGCCGCGCGTCAGATTGACGCTTTCGTCTTGACGGAAGAAGGAAAACTGATTATTTGGCTAAAAAGCCAAAAAACCATGGACAGGCATAAAAAATATATTTCGGAGCAAGCCAGAATCTTCAAGGCGCTCGGACATCCGAGCCGCCTGCTCATGGTGGACGCCCTGCGGGACGGCGAAAAATGCGTCTGCGACCTGCAAGCTCTGGTGGGGGACGATATGTCCACGGTCTCCAAGCATCTTTCCGTGCTCCGGGAAGCGGGCGTGGTGGCCTCCGAGAAAAGAGGCACAAACATCTATTACCGCCTGGCGATCTGCTGCCTGGAAACCTTTTTGAAATGCACCGGCGAACTGGTGGAAAAACGCGTCCTGGCGCAAATGGATATGTTGCGCAAGCAATAACTTCCCGCGACAAATTTTTTTGAACATTTCATTGGTAATTTTGCCAATAAGGAAAACTTAACGAGGATCACATGATGGGCAAAAACGCTGTCCCGGCAGCGGAAAAAAAACGGGCGTCAGCTCTCCCGACGCAGTGCGGGTGCCGGGCACCCGCCGCCGCTGTTCGCTCTCCGGTCCCGGTGCGAGTGAACAGAATGTGGTATTTCGGAATCGGCATTGCGGCCCTTGCGCTGTGGTGGGCGGCGTATTCAGTCATTGCGCCCCTTTCACAATGGCTGGCCTATGATCTTTTTTCTATCGGCAAGGGAACGCCATTGGGTGATTCCGTCGAATTCTTTTTCTATGACACGGCAAAGATCCTCTTGCTGCTCGTTCTTATGGTCTATGTCATCGGCTGGCTGCGGGCCGCGATGCACGTTGAGCGGGTCCGGGACTATCTGGCGGGGAAAGGCCGGGGCATCGGCTATGTCCTGGGGGCAGGATTCGGGGCTGTTACGCCGTTCTGCTCCTGTTCCAGCATCCCTCTTTTCCTGGGCTTCACCACAGCCCGGATTCCCCTGGGCATAACCATGGCCTTTCTGATCACCTCGCCGCTGATCAATGAAATCGCCGTGGTCCTGTTGTGGGGACTTCTGGGCTGGAAGTTCACGGTCATTTATGTGGTGGTGGGCATGGTTGCGGGCATTGCGGGCGGAATCATCATGGACGCGCTCCGCGCGGAACGCTGGCTGCAACCCTTTTTGTTGGACGCCATGAAGAATGCGTCTGCCCGGGCAGCCGTTGTGGAAGCGGGCGAAGCTCCGAAGATGGGCCTCATGGAACGCCATGTGTTCGCCTATGCCGAAACGAGCAATATTTTCAAAAAAGTATGGCTGTGGGTTGTCGTCGGCGTGGGCCTCGGCGCCGCGCTGCACGGTTTTGTGCCGCAGGAGTGGTTTACGGAAAACCTGGGCGCGGGCCAATGGTGGTCCGTCCCCGCGGCCGTGGCTATCGGCATTCCGCTGTACACCAATGTCACGGGCATCATTCCGATAATGGAAAGCCTGCTGCTCAAGGGCCTGCCTCTGGGCACAACGTTGGCCTTCTGCATGAGCACCGTGGCGGTCAGTCTGCCGGAAGTGCTCATGCTCAAGCAGGTCATGCGCTGGAAGCTGCTGGCCGTCTTTCTGGGCCTGCTGCTGGCTATCTTCACGCTTGCGGGCTGGCTGTTCAATGTCCTTCAGGTGAACATTTTTTAAGGTCAGGAGAGCGCCATGGTCATCAAGGTCGTCGGCACCGGCTGCGCCCGGTGCGCGGAAGCGGAAAACGTCGTCAGCACCGCCGTCCGGGAAACGGGCGGCACGGCCGCAGTGGAAAAGGTCACGGATCTTAGGCTCAGCCCTCATGAAAGCGCCTGCTGCAAAGCCGCCTTTTCCCGCACAGCGGCGTTGCAAAGAAAAAATTGACCTCGCGGTATGTTCAATACAGCTTCGTCCAATTTCTCCTTTGCGCCTTGCTGTTCGAAAAAATTCAGCTTTTCGCGGACGACGTTTTGATGAGGGGTGAGCCTAAGGAGATGATGCTGCTCGTCATCATGTCCACGCCCGCCGTGGTCATCGACGGCAGGGTCATGTGCGCCGGACGCGTGCCTTCCGGGCAGGAAGTGCGGGAATGGATCGCGGGAGGCGCCGACGGCGGGCGCTGACCCTCCGGCGCCTCGCCGTGACGCAATAAAAAAACGGGCGGAGGATCCGGAGCGTCCACAGCCCCAGATCCTTCGCCCGCTCCGGCGAAGCCAGCCGCGTCCGCTAGATCTTTCTGACTTCCGTATACCAGGCCGCCGCCTCGGCCAGCAGCTCGTTGGTGCGCGCGGCCAGGGCTTGCGGGTCCTTGAGGTAGCCGTCCAGCAGCAGGCTGGTGTCAAAGAGGCCCTGGGTCATTTCCGCCAGAGTCTTGTCCCGGCCGTCGGCCTTGAACATGCGCAGCATGTTGCGCAGCAGGGGATGATCCCGGTTGACCTCCAGAATCTTGACCGGCAGGGAGTCGTCCTTCTGCATGACCTTGAGCAGTTTTTCCATGGACGAGCTCATGCCGCCGTCGGCCGAGACCAGCACGGCCGGGCTGTCGGCCAGACGGTGCGACACGCGCACGTCCTTGACCTTGTCGCCCAGAATTTCCTTCATCCGGGCCAGCAGTTTGTCAAAGGAGACGTTGTCCTCCTCGGAGAGGGGCGCTGCGGTCTCTTTTTCCGGGGCTTCCTTGTCCGCGAAGGAGGTCAGGGCGTCGTCCGCCGCGCTTTCAGCGGATTTGAAGTCCCATTCCTTATACTTGCCCAGGCCTTCCATGACGAACTCGTCCACGGGCTCGAAGAGATAGAGCACTTCAATGCCCTTCTTGCGGAAGAGTTCCATGTGCGGGTTGAGGCGCGCGGCCTCCCGGTTGGGCGCGGCCACGTACCAGAAGGTTTTCTGGCCCTCGGGCGCGCGGGACATGTACTCGTCCAGGCTGGTCAGGGCCTCGGCATCGGCCAGGGCCGAGGAATTGAAGCGCAGCAGGGCGCTGACCCGCTCCCGGTTGGGGAAGTCGTGGTAGCCCAGCTTGAAGATCTTGCCGTGCAGCCGCCAGAAACGATTGTATTTCTCCACGTCGTCCCTGGCTATTTTTTCCAGATGGCCCAAGGTCTGCTTGACGATGACCTGGTTGATCTTGCGCAGCAGCACGTTTTCCTGCAACGTTTCGCGCGAAATGTTCAGGGGCAGATCCTCGGTATCCACCACGCCTTTGAGGAAAGCCATGTATTCGGGGATCAGCTCCTTGTTGCGGTGCTGGATGAGCACGCGCCGGGCATAGAGGTCCAAGCCCCAGAAGTCGCGGTCCGCGCCGAAGAAATCCTGGCTGGAGTCCGGAATGTACAACAGGGCGTTGAACTGCACCGGCGCGTCCACGGAAATGTGCTGCACGTCCAGGGGATCCTTGGCGTCATAGGTCAGGGCCTTGTAAAAATTGTCGTACTGCTCCTTGGTCACGCTGGATTTCGGCTCGCGCCAAAGCGCGGGCTGGGTGTTGATGCGCTCGCCGTCCACAAACACCGGGAAGGGCACAAAGGCCGAATGCTTGCGGATGGCGGACTCCACCCGGAATTTTTCCAGAAATTCCACGGCGTCGTCCTTGAGGTGGGCCTTGACCACGGTACCGCGCTTGGGCTCTTCGGCGTCGGAGAGGGCGACGCTGTACGAGCCCAGGCCGTCGCTGATCCAGACATGGGCCTGGGCGTCCTTTTCAAAGGCCGGGCGCGAAGTCACTTCCACCTTGTCCGCCACCATGAAGACTGAGTAAAAGCCCACGCCGAAACGGCCGATGATGTTGGCCGCGTCGGCCGTCGCGTCTTCGGCTTCGCCGTCGCCCTTGCCGTTGCTCTTTTCCTTGCGGGTCCCGGACTCGGCGGCCAGACCGGCCAGAAATTCCTCGGAGCCGGATTTGGCGATGGTGCCCAGGTTGTCGGCCAGTTCCTCGGCTGTCATGCCCAGGCCGGTGTCGGCAATGGTCAGGGTTTTGGCATCCTTGTCGATGCTGATCCGGATTTCCAGGGGCAGATCCGGTTCGCGCGGGCTTTCGCCCCGGTTGATGCGGAAGCGCAGCTTGTCCAGGGCGTCCGACGCGTTGGAGATAAGCTCGCGCAGAAAAATTTCCCGGTTGGTATACAGGGAGTTGGTGAGAATATGCAGAACTTTGCGCACTTCGGCGCGGAATTGACGGGTCTTTTTGCCGGCTTCGGCCATGACGAACCTCCTGAAAAAAGCATTATTCCGATAGATAATACCTTCTTTCAGGTTTTCAAGTCCGGAAAAGCCGCAAAACGTGACTAATCCGCCATGCTCCGGAACAGAGGATGGTTCGAGCCCAGGCGCAGCGAAATATCCCGACCGGTCTTGAGCAGGGCGCGTTCGATTTTTTCCGTGGTCTGCCGGGTCAGGCGGGTGGTGGGCGCGGTCACGCTGACAGCGGCCACGGCCTTTTCGCTTCTGTCAAAAACCGGTACGGCGATACAGCGCACGCCGGGGAAGAGTTCCTCATAGTCATAGCCGAGGCCGGTTTTGCGCACATCCTCCAGTTCCCGCAAAAAAGCCGCGTAGGCTTGGTCCGAAATGGGCGGCCAGGTATCGGTCCTGATTTTCCTCAGGGTTTCCTCAATATACGGTTCTTCGCTGAATGCGAGAAAAGCCTTGCCCGACGCGGAATAAAAAATGGGAAAGGAGGCCCCCACGATATTGTCCGGCCGCAAGGTCTGCGTCGTGACCTGCTTGTCCACAATGACCATGTCGATGCCGGACACCAGGCAGACGTTGACCGTTTCGTCGAATGCGGCCAGCAGTTCCTTGCAGAAAGGCCGCGCCACGTCCAGCAGACTGGAATGGCCCAGAACCTGGCTGCCCAGAGAGAAGAGCTTGTGGGAGAGACCGTACCGCCCGCCGCGCTGTTCCTGCTGAACGAAACCCGCATCTTCAAAGGTAAGCAGGATGCGGTGCACCGTGGTTTTGGGCAGCTTCAGCGCGCGGGAAAGCTCCGCCAGATCCCAGGATTGTTTTGTGGCCAACATTTCAAGAACATCACAGGCCTTGGCGATGGATCCGATGGTATAATATTTTTTGGGACGTTCCCGCATAGTTTCCCCACTCCGGCGTCCGTAGCCGGACGCCCGTTGATGTCGGCCCCGCTCGGGGCCGGAACTTTTGGTCCCAGAAACCATATTTTGCGGAATTCTTCAAGCGGGCACGCCCGCCCCGGAGTCGTTGCCCCTGTTGGCGATCTTCTTGGCTCGCGCGCAAGGCCGCCGCTTCCGGTTCCCGAAAAATTTTTTCCGAACGGGTGCCGAAAAATTCGCCCCGGCGGCACGTTGCCGCCGGGGCGAAAGGATCAGCCCGGTCCAACGGGCGCTCCCGGCGCTGTTCCGGATTCAAACTTGGCCTACCCCCTGAAATAGCCGATGAGTGCCGCGCAAAGGGCTACCAAGGCAGCCAGAGCGGAGGAAAGGAAAAACCTCCAGATGCGCAGCCGCCCTGCGCCTTTTTCCGCGCTTCCGCCCCGCTCCGCCTGAGCGATGCATTTTTTCCCGTAGAACAGGAAAGCCTTGCCGGACAGCCCCCAGAAGACGACGAAAATCAGGAACAGAACCAGGGCCTGCAAAATGACGACACGTTCCATATGTTTCCTCTATGCGCGTGCGGCCGCTTGCCCCGCCCGCTTTTTGCCGGTTTCGGGCGCCCACAGTTGGCAGACCACGCCGCCCAGCAGCAGCGCGGCCACACAACCGGAAAGCGCCGCCACCGTGCCGAAGTTCTCCATGACGATGGGCAGCAAAAACGTGCCGCCCGCGCCGCCGATGCGGCTGCAGGCCACGCAGAAGCCCACGCCCGATCCCCGCAGTTCCGTGGAGAACAGTTCCGGCGGATACACGAATTCCAACACCGAGGCGGCCGAGATTATAAAACTGAAGGTGGAAATGCAGATCAGCGCCCAGAGGGTAGGAATCCCCTGCCAGACCGTCATGGTCAGCAGGGCTGCGGCGCAGAGGTAAAAACTCCCGGTCAGGAAAAGGCGGCGCGATATCCTGTCGATGAGCCAGGTCCCCAGCAGCACGCCCAGAAAAAGAAAGAGATTGAAGATGATGCCCGAGGTGTAGGGATCTTCCATGCCCAACTGTTTAAAGACCTGGGGCAGGAATATGCTCAGGGAAAAGTAGGGAATGACCTGGCAGGCGAAAAACACGCCGCCCACAATGGTGTTCTTGCGCCAGCGGGTGCTGAAAAGCTCGCTCCACTCGGCGGACGGGGCGGCCAGGGCCTGCGGGGGCAGGCAGTATCCCGGGCCGATGAAGCGATCGACAAGGGCCTGCGCTTCATCCGCGCGTCCCTTGCCTATGAGCCATGACGGCGATTCCGGCGTGCCCGCTCTGACAATCATGGCCGCCGCCGATGGTACGGCGCAGGTGAGCAGAATCCAGCGCCAGGCGTCCCCGCCGATGAATTGCAGGCAGTATCCCACAACATAGGCGGAAACATAGCCGCCCACCCACATGATCATCAGAAAGCTGAGGGCGCGCGGACGCAGGCGCGCCGGAGTCCATTCGCTGACGATGGTCAGGCCCACGGCATAATCCGCGCCGAGCGCCAGACCGAGAATCAGGCGCAGCACAAAGAGCTCCGTGGCGTCGGTCACGAAGAACTGCAGCACCGAGGCGAGCGTGAATACCGCCATGGTCGTGCAGAAGATGCGTTTGCGCCCGATATGGTCGGCAACTGGCCCCATGAACAGGCTGCCCAGCATGAGCCCGACTAGGGAAGCCGCGCCGATCAATCCCAGCCACCAAGCGTCCAGACTCAGGGCTCCGGTGGCAAGACTCATGGAAATGCCGATGGAGCCGAGAATATAACCGTCGCTGAACTGTCCCAACATGCCGCCGCCGATGACTTTTCTGTGCAACCGGCAGAACGCGGCCTCCTCATAGCAATGTTTCTGTTTTCGTTCCGGAAAATTCTGCGGCATCACATACCCCGTTTTTACAAGTTAAGGATTTGCGGTCGCTTCTGTGTTCACAGCCTCGGCATGATGTTGAAGATTTCTAAACCGCCCGCCCCCACGCGGCTGAAACCGCGCGGGGGGGCGGGAAGATCCGGGTCTTCAGGGCAGCAGGACCACGGCATCCATTTCCACATCCAGGCCGTCATAAATCCCGGCGCTGGCCACGGTCATGCGCGCCGGATAGGGTTTGCCGAAATAGCCGCGGTACACCGCGTCGAATTCCTCGAAATGGCGCATATCGGAGAGGAAGGCGCGGCAGTGGACCACATCGTCCATACCGGCCCCGGCCTCTTCCACAATGGCCTTGATGTTCTCCATGATCCGCGCCGTCTGCGCGGCCACGCTTGCGCGCTCCATCATGCCGGTATGGGGGTTCACGCAGATCTGCCCGGAGAGAAAGAGCAGATTTCCGGCGCGCACCGCCTGCGAATAGTTTCCGACGGCTTCCGGCGCCCCCTTGGATGCAATGATCTGTCTCATCATGTTGTTCCTTGCTATCTGTGGATCGGGTTCCTTTCTCCATGCCACGGACAGGCGGTGGCGGAGCCCCGCAGACGGAGCCCCGCCGGACCGCGCATCACGATATGCCTTAGTAGGAGAAACCGTTGTCGGGCAGCAGCTTGTCGGTATAGAGCTTGCTGTTGATGTCCTCACCGGCCAGCAGACCAGTCTGGATGGCGGTTTCCGTATACCAGGAGCCCAGATAGTCGCCCGCGAGATAGATGCGGTTGGGAGCCCGCATGAGCATGGGCTGCACCTTGTTGCGGCCGGGGAAGCAGTAGGCCAGACCATCATGGAATTTCTGCACCGACTGCTCCACCACGATATTGCCGAATCCGGGAAAGACTTCCTCCAGGTCCTTGCGGTAGATTTCCAGTACTTTCTCGTCCGGCAGGTTGATGAGGTTGCGGGCCAGCGTGGCAGGAGAGAAGACCATGAAGGAGGAGCCGGGCGCACGTTCGCCGCCCTCCATGGAGCGTACCAAGTTGGACATGTTGAAGGCGATGTTGAAAGAACGCTGCGGCGTGCAGTAGGCATAGACGTCATCCCAGGCATGGCGCCCCGTCTCGTTGGTCAGGAAGGCCGCGGAAACATAATGACCGTATTTGATTTTTCCGAGGGCGTCGTAGACCACAGGGTCGAGGCCTTTGGTTACCCGGTGGGTGATGGTGGCGGGCGTGGTCATGACGCAGTAGCGCGCCTTTTCGGTATGTTCCTTGCCGTCCTGCCGCCAGGTCACTTCCACATGGTCATTGTGCTGGACGACCTGCAGCACTTCCGCGCCCATCTTAAGTTTGTCGCCGAGCTTGTCGCCGATGGCCTGCGGCAGAGTGGCGGCGCCGCCCACGATATTGCGGGCCAGACCCGCGCCCTTGTCCCAGACGAGCAGGAAATAACCTACGCCCGCTCCGGCGGAGATTTCCTCCGGATCGCCCGAGGAACGCGAGACTGTGGGCCGGAAAAACGCATCCGCATCCGGCGACAGGGGGCCCGTGAATTCCGCAAAAGTTTTGTCAGCCATGAAATCATAGATGCGCTGCTGGCGCACGCGGTAATCCTCGCCCTTGCGCGGCTTGTTGACCCTGCCGTAAGCCTTGACCGCCTTCATGACCTTGAGACCGGCCTTGACGATCTCCCAGCGCGTTCCCCAGGAAAGCGGCAGCTTGAAGGGATAGAGATTCACATTGCCGCCGTTGAGCGTCTTCCCCTTGAAGGACAGGGCCGAGAAGGAGCCGGGCAGGTCCAAGGCGTCCACGCCGACTTCCTTGAGCAATTTGTCCGCATAGGAGCCCTCGCCGCCGAAGACGTGCCCGCCCCAGTTCAGCCAGTATTTGCCCCGCCGCTCGGAACGCAACCGCCCGCCGATGCGGTTGCCGGCTTCCAGAGCGATGATATCGCTGTGCCGTAACCTCCAGGCGGCAGGCATACCCGCAATGCCCCCACCAACAATAATCGCGTCTCTCATGGGATCCCCCTTGTGTTGTTTGCGGTCCGGAAGGCCGGACCGGTGCGTTGCCCTTATCATAACATATTTCGGTATTATGTACCGTTTTTTAGAATAAATACAAAAGTTTATCCAAAACTGTTGTATTTAGAGGCAAATTTTCAACTATATACCGAACTATGTTACGCTGTAAATTTATACGAAACGTATGCCAGGACTTTTTTCCTGTCAAGCGGGAGGACGAACTTTCGTGAGTGCAAAGGAGATGATGCCGGTAAACCGATATTGGTAACTCCTTGCCTTTTAACCGGGATCGGGCTATCAGCCTAAAAGAAGTCTTTAAGGAGGGCTTATGGACGTCGTGATGCTTTCACGGCTGCAATTCGCTGTGGCCGTTTTTTTCCATTTTATTTTCGTTCCCCTCACCTTGGGGCTTTCCGTGATTCTCGCCTGGATGGAAACACGCTATGTGCGCACCGGCGATGAAATCTGGAAACGTCATGCCAAATTCTGGGGCAAACTCTTTCTCATCAACTTCACTCTGGGCGTGGTGACCGGCATCACTCTGGAGTTCCAGTTCGGCACCAACTGGGCGCGCTACTCCGAGTACGTGGGCGACATTTTCGGCTCGCTGCTGGCCATTGAAGCCACGGTGGCCTTCTTCCTGGAATCCACCTTTCTGGCCGTCTGGCATTTCGGCTGGAACAAACTGGGCAAAAAGGCCCACTGCGCCTGTATCTGGCTGGTAGCCATCGCGGGCAACCTTTCCGCGCTCTGGATCATCCTGGCCAACGGCTTCATGCAGCATCCCGTGGGTTATGTGATCAACGAGGCCGCCGGGCGGGCCGAGCTTTCCAACTTCTGGGACGTGGTCTTCAACGGCTACGCCTGGGGCATGTTCGCCCACACCGTTCTGGCGTCCTGGGCGCTGGGCGGCTTCTTTGTGCTGGGCGTCTCGGCCTGGCATCTGCTGCGCAAGAGCGATACGGATTTCTTCCGCGGCTCCTTCAAAATGATCGCGCCCTATACGTTGATTCTGACGATCATCCTCTGCCTTTCCGGCGACCAGCAGGGCAAGGCTGTGGCCGAATACCAGCCCGCAAAGCTGGCGGCCATGGAATCCCACTGGGAAACCGCCCGGGACGTGCCGTTTTATCTGCTGGTCTGGCCTGACCCGGACAACGAACGCAACAGCGTGCAGGCTCTGGGCATCCCCGGCCTGCTGAGCTGGATCGCCTACGAGCATACGGACGCGGAAGTCAAAGGCCTCAAGGACTTTCCCAAGGAGGACCGGCCGCCGGTTACGCCGGTATTCTGGTCCTTCCGCCTGATGGTGGCTCTGGGCATGCTTTTCCTGCTGCTTTCCCTGGCCGCCACCGTGCAGCGCAAGCGGGAAATGCCCTGCCGGGGACTGCTCAAGGCTCTGGTCTGGAATATCCCTCTGCCCTACATCAGCATCATGCTGGGCTGGGCCGTGGCGGAAATCGGCCGCCAGCCTTGGATCGTGCATGGCCTGATGCGCACCACCGACGCCGTTTCCCCGGTACCGGCGGAAAATGTGGCCATTTCGCTGGGGGCCTTCATCGTGGTCTACTCGCTGCTGGGCGTCCTGGATATTTATCTGCTGCGTAAATACGCGATCAAGGGCCCCGACGCCCAGGAGGCATAATCATGTTGGAAACCATCTGGTTCGTGCTCTGGACTCTCCTCTGGGCAGTGTACTTCGTATTGGACGGTTTTGACCTGGGGCTGGGCACCCTGCTGCCCTTCCTCGGCAAAACCGAAGAGGAACGCCGGATCATGTACAACGCGGCCGGTCCCTTCTGGGACGGCAACGAAGTCTGGCTGATCTCGGCTGGCGGCGTGACCTTCGCCGCTTTTCCCAAGGCCTACGCGGTGATGTTCAGCGCGCTGTACGCGCCCCTGCTGATCCTGCTCTTCGCCCTGATCTTCCGCGCCGTGTCCTTTGAATTCCGCAACAAGGTGGAAAGCGCCGCCTGGCGTTCCCTCTGGGACGGCGTGCACTTTCTGGCGAACCTGATACCCAGCCTGCTGCTGGGCGTGGCCTTCGCCAACCTGTTCATGGGCATTCCGGTGGACGCCCAGGGCGTCTACCACGGCAGCCTGCTGGGCCTGCTGAATATCTACGGCCTGGCCGGCGGCGTGTTCTTCGTCTGCATGTTTGTGCTGCACGGGGCCATCTGGCTGGCCGTCAAGAGCGAGGGCGACCTGCAGACCCGCGCTCTGGCCGCGGCCACCTTCGTCTGGCCCATCATGCTGGCTCTGCTGGTGGTCTTCCTGATTCTGACCGCCTTTTACACCAAACTGTACGACAACTACCTGGCCATGCCCGCGCTCTTCATCCTGCCCCTGCTGGCACTGGCGGGCCTGCTGGGCGCGCGCTGCATGCTCAAGCACGGCAAGCTCTGGCTGGCCTGGGGCTGCAGTGCCCTGTTCATCCTCGGCGTTACCTTCTTCGGCGTCATGGGCATGTTCCCGGGCATGATCATCTCCTCGCTGGACCCCGCCGCCACGGTGACGGCCTTCAACGGCTCTTCCAGCCCGCTGACCCTGAAGATCATGCTGGGCGTCGCCCTGGTTATGGTGCCCATTGTGCTTGTGTACCAGTTCTGGGCTTACCGGCTCTTCTCGCAGCCGGTGACGGCCAAGGATCTGGACGACCACGCTTACTAGACCGCACCGGTCTGCGTATTGTCCTTCAGCAAGCCGCGCCGGAGCAACCGGCGCGGCTTTTTACATATGGAGTCGCTCATGAAAAAACGTATTCTTTCCGCCCTGCTTCTGGCCCTTTGTCTGGCCGGACTGACGGCCTGTGCCCCGCGCCACAGCGTGCCCCTGACCTTTGAGGAACAACAGGCGCTGGCGGCCAAGCAGCAATGCAGCGAGGAAGCCTCGGCCATGAACAGCGAAGGCCCGCACAATTCCAGCAATCCGTTCTGGAGCTCGTATTTCGAGATGTGCATGCACCGCCTGGGCGTGACCGACGCCGAACTGAAAAAAATGTGGTATTGAGGGAAATAGTGCGGCGGCCACATGACGGCAAGGATGCGCGCCCGTGAGCCTCATGGCTCTCTGGGGCCTGTTTCTGGCCGCCTTTGTGGCCGCCACCCTGCTGCCCGCCCAGTCGGAACTGGCCCTGGCGGGCCTGCTGGCCGCCGGGCATAAACCCGTCTGGCTGCTCGTGGCAGCGGCCACGGCGGGCAACATCCTGGGCTCGGCCGTCAACTGGCTGCTGGGCCGTTGCTGCGTCCGCTTTCAGGACAAACGTTGGTTTCCGGTCAAAAAAGAAAAGCTGAACAAGGCCCGGACCTGGTACCGCACATACGGCCGCTGGTCCCTGTTGCTGAGTTGGGCGCCGGTCATCGGCGATCCGCTGACCCTGGTTGCCGGACTGCTGCGGGAGCCCTTTGCGTCCTTCATCCTGATCGTGGGCCTGGCCAAACTGGCCCGCTATCTCGTGGTGGCGGCCCTGGTTCTGCCCTGGACCGCGTAAGACCATCCTTATGAAAACAGCAAAAGCCCCTTTCCCGGCATGGGAAAGGGGCTTTTATATCAGATGCGCGTCAAAAAACTATTTCTTGCCGTTCTTGGGCGCTGCGACCTTGTCCTTGGGCTGGTCTTTGGACTGATCTTGCGCCTGTTCCGCGGCCTGGTCCTTGTCCTGCTGCGCGGGAGCCTGGGCGGCCTCGGGCGCGGCGGGTTCGGGCAGCGGCTTGAAGTCGATCTTCTGCTTGTTCACTTCCGCGATGACGGCCGTGGTCACATCGGCCTTGGGATTGAAGGCGGCGGCCACTTCGGCGCTGATGATCACGTCGTAGCCCTGCTGCTCGCGGTAGGTGTTCAGCACGCGCTGAATGGTGTCATACAGCAGATTGACCACATTCTGCTGTTCAGCCTGCATGCGCTGCTGCGCCGTCATGTACACGCCCTGCAGCTCTTTCTGGGCGGCCTCGTCCTTGGGATCTTTTTCCAGGCGGGCCTGAATGGCATTAAGTTTGTCCTGCATCCCGGCCTGAAGGCCTTCCAGGAATTTCACGCCGGCCTTGCCCGGCTCGCTGTCGCGCATGATGCGCGCCATATCCACGACCGCCAGTTTGGGTTGGGCGTCTTTGGTTTCCGTCTGCTGGCAGGCCAGCAGCATGAAACTCAACACAAAAACCAGCGGCATAAAAAGACGGATTCGCATGGTAATGAGCACTCCTCTCAAAGCGTTGTTGCCTCTGGATACGTGTTTTTCACGCCCAGCTCAACAGTTTTTTACCCGCGCGGACAGGGCAAGCGAATGAATGCTTCCTCTCCGGATATGCATTTGACTCCATGCGTGCGTCTTCCTTCCTTAGGCACGCGAACGCAGCCGACACAGTCGGCAAGTGGGCGGGGGCCGGTTTTGCGGGAATTTTGCAAAATTGGCGATTTTTCCGTGCGGGCTTTCCGTCCGCCGGGGCGGCCCTCAGCGCAGCTCCGCGTACTGCCCCTTCATCCGCCGCACCTTGGCCACATAGAAGCGCGTTTCACGCACCGGCAGGCGGGCGGTCAGATCCTCATACAACTGCTCGGCGCTCAGCTCATTGATCCGCGCCACGGCCTCCTCGCCGGTCTTGCCGTAAAGGCGCAGAAAACGGTTGGGCCCCATGTTGTAGGCGGCCACGGCGCAGTACTCGCGCGACAGGGGATCGCTCACGTCCTGGAAATAACGGGTCAGCAGGATATGCAGATACGCCGTGCCGTAGCGGATATTGATTTCGGGCACGCGCAGCTCGTCAAAGCTCACGTCGCCGGGACGGCCATAGAGAAAACGGTGCACTTCGTCGCTGGCCGTGCTGGGCAGAAGCTGCATGAGGCCCATGGCCGACTTGTCGCTGACCAGGGTGGGCGAAAAATCGCTTTCACTGTGGATGATGGCGTAGACCAGCTCGGCGCTGAGATTATAGCGGCGGGCGAAATTTTCCACCAGTTGCTGGTAGCGCCTGGCCCGGGCGAACAGGCCGCCGCCGTCAAAATACGCGTCTTCCGGCAGCATCTCCTCCGCCGCCTTCCGGCCGCTGTCGGCCGGGCGCGGATTGACGGGCGTGTAGCCGGAAAGCAGGGTTTCCGCCGCCTGCCAGCGCAGGGGACGGCCGCGCGCGTCCAGGGCGTCGCCGTACTGGCGGGGCTGGGCCGTCACCAGCAGCGGCATGGATACGCCGTCCAGAGCCAGCAAGGGAGCGAGGTCCGTAGGCGTGGCCTCCTCACCGAAGAGCAGGTCGTCGCCGCCCATGTCCAGGCGGACGCCGCTTTTCTCAAAGCTGATGATCTGGTCCGTGTCGGCCTGCCCGGCGCGTCCGGAGAGATCCGGATCGTCCGTTTCGATTCGGCGCACCGCGTCCGGAGACGCGGCGGGCAGGCGCACGGACCAGAGACGCGTGCCGTCGCCGCGCGACACAATGGGCTCGGGCAGATCCTCAGGCCGCAGGCTGACCACATGGGCGCTGGCCCGGCGGCGCACCTCCGGTCCCTCGCTCTGGGGCACAAAACCCGCCAGCAGGCCCAACAGAAGCAGGGCGCTTCCGAGGCTCAGCGAAAGAATGACAAGGGTTTTGCGGCGCAACATAACGAATATCCTGGCTGGGGCATTGAAAAATTCTTACCTGAACGGCTCTTGATATGAGTGTCCGGGAACCGCCGCGGCGGAGCTGCGTCTCCTTTCTGCAATTCTTTTGCCATGCTTAAAAAAGATTGTTTTTCCAGCATGTTGCCTATGAAGAAAAATAATTCACAACCTTTCGGTCAAAAAAATGAATCCCGTTGACCTGACCCGTTTTCAGGACTAGACTGTTGACCTTTGGAACGGGCGTCCGCTGTTCCGCTCCCGCGCCGGACGCGGGGGCGCGGCGCGGCAAACCATGCCGGTGGCAAAAGGCCGGGCTGATCGTGTCGCAACATTCACCGCAAGCCATTCGTGAGGAGATCGGGCGTCTTTTAAAATACGCCCCCCCTGAAATGCGCGTCGCCGTCCTGGGAGTCATGCCCGCGGCCAAGCGCACCCTCGACTCCGGCTATCGCCCGGAAGTGCGCGGCGTGCCGCTCAAGAGCTGGCGCTGCCTGCTGCATCTGCTCTCCTCCGTGGCTTCCATGCAGAGCGATACCGAAACCCTGCTGCGGGTTTCCAACGATCTGCTGGGCATTGCCGACCACATGGCCCCGCCCGACGAAGTGCTGCGCCAGAGCGCGGAAATTCTGGTCCACGCCCTGCATGCCGAAATGTACGTCTGCCGCCTCAGGAATTCCAGGGGCGAATGGGTGACCCGCGCGGCGAACCACGTCAACGGCAAGAGCATCCCCATCGTGGCCCCATACCTGGATGAGAACCTGCGCAGGCACCCGGTCATGAGCGCCATCATGGAAGGGCATGTCCGCTACGTGGTTTCCAACAACCTTCAGGGACTGGAGCGCGGCGGCGGCTCTTTCGACTGTGTGGTCTACAAGGAAGGCTACCGCTCGCGCCTGGCCTTTGTGCTGCGCGAACGCAACAACCGCCCGGCCTTCGGCCTGGTGCAGCTCTACACCAAGCGTGAATACGGCTTCGAGGCCTATGACGAGCGCTTTCTCGCCAAGTGCGCGCGCATCGTCTCCCTGACCGTGGGCCGCCGCGTGGCCGTGGCCCGCGACACCCTGGAAAAAGCCGCCGGGGCCATGGCCCATTACGGCAACAACGCCCTCAACGTCATGCGCAACCAGGCCGAATACTGCGGCGAGCTGGTGGAGGACATCGACGCCAACCTGACCCGCGCCCTGCGCATCTCGCGCGAGCTGATGGCCGAATTTCCCTCGGATTCGCGCGGCCGCCGCCTGGCCCTGGAGCTGGAAAGCATCCTGGCCCGCGCGGACCTCACGGAACTGGCCGGGCATCTGGGCGGCGTGCTGGAAGGCACACGACGCATGACCAGAATCATCAATTCCCTGAAAAAGTCCGTGGAACGGCCCCGCCTGATGCACTACGCCTTGGGCCATGACGTGCTCAAACTGGAAGACGACGTCCGCCACGAGGATTAAGATGCACATGCGCGTCCGTAGTTTTTTCCCCTTTCTGCCCACGCTGCAAAGCTATACGCGAGGGGATCTGCGGGCCGACATCATGGCGGCCGCCACCGTGACGCCCATGGCCATCCCCCAGGCCATGGCCTATGCCCTGATGGCCGGGGTGCACCCGCAGTACGGCATTTACGCCTGCATGCTGCCGGTAATTATGGCCGCGCTCTGGGGTTGCTCACGCTTCATGGCGGCCGGACCCACCAACGCCATTTCCGTGGTCCTGTTTTCGACCATGGCCACGGTCAGCGTGGGCGGCGCCACCCTGGCCAGCCTTCCCGAAGCGGCGCGCATGCCCTATATTTTCGCCCTGGCCCTGCTCTGCGGCCTGATCCAATTGGGCATGGGCCTCGCCCGCATCGGCGATCTGGCCAACTACATTTCTCATTCGGTCATGGTGGCCTTCGGCTCGGGCCTGGCCTTCCTGATCGCCGGAAGCCAGCTCAAAACCGCCCTGGGCCTGCCCGGCGCACAGCCCTCCGGCTTTTTTCCCCAACTCTGGCTGGTCATTGAGCATATCAGGGAAGTAAATCCATGGAGCCTGGGACTGACCGCGCTGACCATTGCCCTGATCCTGACTCTCAACCGCGCGCTCTCGCGGCATTTTCCCTCCATCCTGGCCGCCCTGGCTCTGGCGACCCTCGCGGGCATGGTCCTGGACGTGCGGAGCAGGGGCGTGGCCCTGGCGGGCGCCATTCCCAGCATCATTCCGCCCCTTTCTCTGCCGGCCGCCTTCAGCCTCAGTCTGTTCAGGGACCTGTTCATGCCCGCCCTGGCCATCGCCCTGCTGGGGGCCGTGCAATCCCTGGCCATCGGCAAGCAGATGGCGGGCATCAGGGGGGACAAATTCGACGGCAGCCAGGAGCTTATCGGCCAAGGCCTCGCCAACATCGCGGCCGGGCTGACCTCGGGCATCCCGGGCTGCGGCTCCTTTACCCGTAGCGCGCCCATGGTTGCGCTGGGCGCGCGCACCCGCATGGCTTCCGTGTTTTCCGGCCTGCTGGCCCTGCCTATGCTTTTTGTGCTGGCCCCCATGATCAGCCGCCTGCCCATGCCCGCCCTGGCCGGGGTCCTACTGCTCATCTCGGTGCAGACGCTTGACCTGCGCGCCATCCGTCTCTGTCTGGTGGCCACGCGCGTGGACCGCGCCGTGCTGCTGCTGACCTTTGCCGCCACCCTGCTCCTGGATCTGGAACAGGCCATTTTCGTGGGTGTGCTGGTCTCGCTGCTGCTCTACATTTACAAGACCTCGCACCCGCGCGTGATCAGGCTCAGGCCCGACGACCCCCTGTTGCGCAACGCGCCGCCGGACATGCCGCCGGGCGTTGCCGTCTATGTCATTGAAGGCACGCTTTTCTTCGGGGCCATTCACGAACTGGAACGCCAGCTTGAGGAGGAAGACCGCGAGCCCGCCCGCCTTGTGGTCTTGAGCCTGACCCGCGTGTTCTGGCTGGACGCCTCGGGCGCGCACGCCCTGGAACAATTCGTGGAACGCTGCTACGCCCGCTCCCTGCCCGTGATTCTGGTGGTGGGCAGCCGCAACGTCCGCGACATTCTCCGGCGTACCGGCATCCTGGAGCATCTGAGCGCCGGTTTCGTGGCCGATACCATGGATCAGGGCCTGCAACTGGCCTCTAATCTGCTGCAACGGATCACCTGCCGAGGCGATGACTGCGAGCTGCCGCCCGCCGCTCAGCCCCAGGAAACGGCCTCCGGGCCTTCCCCCACCCCGAGGTGAATATGCGCGCCGCCAGATTCTTTCCCTTTCTGGATACCCTGAAGACCTACACGACACGCGATTTCCGGGCGGATTTCATGGCCGCGCTGACCGTGACGCCCATGGCTATTCCCCAGGCCATGGCCTACGCCCTTATTGCCGGGGTACACCCGCAATACGGCATTTACGCCTGTATGCTGCCGGTGATCGTGGCCGCGCTCTGGGGCTCGGCCCGCTATCTGGCCGCCGGACCCACCAACGCCATTTCCATGGTGCTCTTTTCCACCATGGCGACGGTGAGCATAGGCGGCACGCTGCTTTCCAGCCTGCCCGAAGAAGCGCGCATGACCTATGTCTTCGGCCTGGCCCTGCTCTGCGGGCTGATCCAGGTGGGCATGGGGCTGGCCCGTCTGGGCGATCTGGCCAACTTCATCTCCCACTCGGTCATGGTGGCCTTTGCCACGGGCGCGGCCCTGCTCATCGCCGCGGGGCAGCTCAAAACCGTGCTGGGCCTGACCGGGCCCAAGCCCGCCGGGTTCTTCCCCCAGATCGGCATGGCTTTTCGAAATCTGGACCAGATCAACTACTGGAGCCTGGGCCTGGCCGTGCTGACCATAGTCCTGATCGTGGCCTTGCGCCGCATTTCCCGACGCTTCCCGTCCACCCTGATCGCCCTGGCCCTGGTGGGGGCCGTGGGCGCGATCTTCCAGGTCAAGGAACACGGCGTAACCCTGGTGGGGCCCATCCCCAACGTGATCCCGCCCTTTTCCCTGCCCCCGGCTTTCGACATCACGGCTCTGGGCGATCTGTTCATGCCCGCCCTGGCCATCGCCCTGCTGGGCACGGTGGAATCTCTGGCCATCGGCAAGCAAATGGCCGCCATCAAGGGCGACAGCTTCGACGGCAGCCAGGAACTCATCGGCCAGGGCCTGGGCAATATCGCGGCGGGCCTGACCTCGGGCATACCGGGCTGCGGCTCCTTCACCCGCAGCGCCCTGGTGGTCACCTCCGGCGGCAACACCCGCATGGGCACCGTGTATTCCGGCCTGCTGGCCCTGCCCATGCTCTTTGTGCTGGCCCCGCTGATGAGCTGGCTGCCCATGCCCGCCCTGGGCGGAGTGCTGTTGCTGATCTCCTTTCAGATGATAGACCGTGAATCCATCCGCCTCTGCCTGGTGGCCACGCGCATCGACCGCGCCGTGCTGCTGCTGACCTTTGCCGCCACCCTGATCCTGGACCTGGAGCGGGCCATTTTCGTGGGCGTGCTGCTTTCGCTGGTGCTCTTCATCTACAAGACCGCGCACCCGCGCGTGCTCCGTCTGCGGCCCGAAGCCCCCCTGCTGCGCGACGCGACGCCGGACCTGCCGCCCGGCATCGCGGTCTACGTCATTGAGGGTACTCTCTTTTTCGGGGCCATCCACGAACTGGAACGCCAGCTTTACGAGGAAGACCGCGAGCCCGCCCGCCTGGTGGTCCTGAGCCTGACCCGCGTGTTCTGGCTGGACGCCTCGGGCGCGCATGCCCTGGCCCAGTTCGTGGAGCGCTGCTACGCCCGCTCCATGCCCGTGATTCTGGTGGTGGGCAGCCGCAACGTCCGCGATATTCTCAGGCGCACCGGCATTCTGGATTATCTGAGTTCCGGCTTTGTGGCCGAGACCATCAATGAAGGCCTGCGTCTGGCCACTAACCTGCTCAACCGGGTTTCCTGCCGGGACAACCAATGCGTTTTCCCCGCGCCGGAAGGCCCGCCGCCCGCTCCGCCCGTGCCGCCCGTTCCGGGGGATCCGGTCGCGCATGCCGCCCTGGCCAGAGAGGCGGCCGCGACGGCAGCGGCAGGCGGACAGAAAGGCACAGTCGTCCTTCCCGGCCCGGAAAAACCGAAAAACACATGAGCAAAACCGCCTTGCTGCCCCGTTGCCCGGCCAATCCCGACCATCTGCCCTTCGGCCGGGACAAACCCTGGCTGGCCCCGTTGGCCGGATACAGTGATTTGCCTTTCCGCCTGCTCTGCCGGGAATACGGGGCCGCTGTCTGCGTCACTGAAATGGTCAGCGCCAAGGGGCTGGTTTACCAGAGCCCCGGCACTAACGACCTGCTGGTCAGCCTGCCCGAGGACCAGCCCCTGGTAGTCCAGCTGTTCGGCGCGGAAGCGGACTTTCTACGCCGGGCCGTGGCCCTGCTGCGCGAGGCGGGCTACGGCTGGTTTGACCTGAACATGGGCTGCTCCGTACCCAAGGTCTTGCGCCAGGGCGCGGGCGCCGCCATGCTGGGCGACCTGGAAAACAGCCTGGCCGTGGCCGGAGCCATGCTGGAAGAAGCGGGGCCGGGCCGGGTGGGCTTCAAGCTGCGCCTGGGCCTGGACGACGCGCACCCGGTGCTGCCCGATCTGGCCCTGCGCCTGGAGGACCTGGGCGCTGGCTGGCTGACCCTGCATCCGCGCACGGCTCGCCAGGGCTTCGGCGGCACGGCGGACTGGGAGGCCCTGGCCCGCCTGAAGCCGCGCCTGTCCCTGCCGCTGCTGGCCAGCGGCGACCTGTTCAGCGCCGCCGACGGCCTGCGCTGCCTGGAGCAGACCGGGGCCACGGGCGTGATGTACGCGCGCGGGGCCATGCACGGTCCGGGCATTTTCGCCGCCCATCTGGCGCTCTGCCGGGGGGAGCGCATTGCCGAGCCCACGCCCGCCGCCCTGCGGGCCATGATTTTGCGGCACATGGACCTGGCGCGCTCACTCTGCCCCGGAAAGGCCGCGCTGTGGAAAATGCGCTCAGTGGTGCCGCGCTACGTGCGGGCCCTGCCCGGCACGCGGACCTTGCGCCGGGAGCTCTGCCGCTGTACTGATTGGCGGGAGCTCACGGACGCGCTGGAAAATTTTCTGGCCGCCGCCTCCCGCTGACCTCCCTTTCCGCCAACCGCCCCTCAAGGAGATCGGGATATGAATGTCATCCGCGCCAAAACCGCGGGTTTCTGCATGGGCGTGAGCCTGGCCCTGCAAAAGCTGGACACGGCCCTGGACGAAGCCACCACCGGCATCGGCAAGAGCAACGACCCGCGCGGACGTATCTGCACCCTGGGACCCATCATCCACAATCCGCAGGTGCTGGCCTTCTATGAGGCCAAAGGCGTGGCCTGCGTGCGCGATGCCGCCGAACTGCTGCCCGATGACAGGGTCATCATCCGCGCCCACGGCATCCCCCGGCAGGAGGAGGAGCGCGTGCGCGCCAGCGGCGCGCGGGTTGTGGACGCCACCTGCCCCAAGGTCAAAAAGGCCCAGCTTGCCATCGCGCGGGCCACGCGCGCCGGGGCCACCCTCCTGCTCTTCGGCGAGGCCGACCATCCGGAGGTGCGCGGGCTGGTGTCTTACGCGCACGGCCCGGCCCATGTCTTCGGCAGTCCGGAAGAGCTGGCCGAACTGCGTCTGGACCCCGGCCACACCCATGTGCTGGCCTCCCAGACCACCCAGGACCGCGAAACGTTCACCGCTCTGGAAGCGGCCCTGCGCGCGCGCTTTCCCGGCCTGACAGTGCTCTCCACCATTTGCGACGCCACGCGTGAGCGCCAGGAGGAGGCCCGCAGCATTGCTTCCTCGGTGGATGTCATGGTAATCGTGGGGGGCAGACAGAGCGGCAATACCCGCCGCCTGGCCGATGTGGCGGCTCTGAGCGGCATCGACACCTTCCATGTGGAAAGCGCCGACGAACTTGACGCCAAAAGATTTGCGCAAAAAACGCGCGCAGGCCTAACGGCCGGCGCATCCACGCCGAAAAGCCTTATTGACGCCGCTGAAAACTGGCTGACGTCACTGTAGGCAACGCACATCCACGGCGGGGCGCACGGCGTCCGCCGGACCGACAGCGCCTGAAGAACATGTCCGCATGTCGCGGCTTTTTCCCGGACGCGCCATATGTAGAGCGTCTTTTCGGAGGCAGCATGGCTCAGACAAACATTCTGCTGGAAGCCGGCACCAATGAGCTGGAAGTGGTGGAATTTTACCTGGATGAGGCCACCTTTCCCACAGTCGATGCGGGGGACGTGAACGCGGACCCGCAAGCGGCCGCCGGTGAAGGATCTTACCGGGGCTATTACGGCGTCAACGTGGCCAAGGTGCTGGAAATCATCCGCATGCCCAAGGTCACGGAACTGCCGGAAGTGCAGCACCCCAGCGTACTCGGGGCCTTCAACCTGCGCTCGCGGATCATCCCCCTGGTGGATCTCGCCATGTGGCTGGGCAAAACCCATACCCAGACCGACGAGCAGCCCAAGACCATTGTGACGGAGTTCAATAACGTCACCACGGCCTTCATGGTTTCCGGGGTCAACCGCATCCACCGCATCAGCTGGGAAAAGGTGGAACAGCCCAACAAATACGTGGCTGCGGTATCCAACAATACGGTCATCGGCGTGGTCAAGCTGGAAGAACGCATCGTCTTCCTGCTGGACCTGGAAAAAGTGGTGGCCAACCTTAATCCCAAGCTGGGCCTGCGCCTGGACGACCTGGGCGCGGACTGGGACAATACCGGCTACCGGGCCCTGGTGGCCGACGACTCGGCCCTGGTGCGCGAAATGCAACGCGACCTGCTGGAAAAGGCGGGCTTCACCGTGGAAGTCGTGGAAAACGGCCGCGAAGCCTGGGAACGCCTGGAAGACTTCAAGCGCCGCGCCGAAGAAGGCAACCGTCCCATCACCGACTTTGTGCATGTGATGGTTTCCGACATTGAAATGCCGGTCATGGACGGCCTCAACCTGACCCACCGCATCAAGACCGACCCGATGCTCAAACAACTGCCGGTAGTGCTCTTCTCCTCCCTGATCACGGACAAGCTGCGCCACAAGGGCGAAAGCGTGGGCGCGGACGACCAGATTTCCAAGCCGGAAGTGACCCAGCTCGCCAAGCGGGCCCTGGCCCTGATCAAGGACCGGGAACGGGCCCAGGCCGGGCAGGCCTGATTTTTCATATCCCTACAAAGATGTTGATATTAGGGGGAATGCGCCTGCGCATTCCCCCTTTTTCGTGTCCGTCTCATTTGCAATGCCGTATTCTCCGGTGTATGTTCGCTCTGACATATTCGGCGACGGAGGGTGCGGAACATGGCTATTGTACTGGGCACGGCCGGACATATTGATCACGGCAAGACCTCCCTGGTGCGCGCCCTCACCGGCATCGACTGCGACCGTCTGGGCGAGGAAAAGCGTCGGGGCATCACCATCGAGCTCGGCTTCGCCTGGGTGGATCTGCCCGGCGGCGAGCGCCTGGGCATTGTGGACGTGCCCGGCCATGAGCGTTTCGTCAAAAACATGGTGGCCGGCGCGGCGGGCGTGGACTTCGTCATGCTGGTCATTGCCGCGGACGAGGGCGTCATGCCCCAGACCCGCGAGCATCTGGAAATCTGTTCCCTGCTGGGCATCCGCAACGGCTTTGTGGCTCTGACCAAAACCGACATGGTCGAGCCGGACTGGATCACCCTGGTCAAAGAAGACATCCAGCGCTTTCTGCAAGGCACTTTTCTGGAAAACGCGCCGGTCTTCCCCGTTTCCTCGGCCACGGGCGAGGGTCTGGACGCGCTCCGGACCCATATCCTGAATTGCGCGGCCGAGCTGCCCCCGCGCCGCCGCGGCGACATCTTTCGCCTGCCCGTGGACCGCGTGTTCAGCATGAAGGGCCACGGCACGGTGATCACCGGCACGGTGATTTCCGGCGCGGTCAATGCCGGGGATGAAGCCCGCTTCATGCCGCCGGACCTGCCCACCCGCGCGCGCGGCCTGCAGCGCCACGGCAAGTCCGTGGACTCGGTGGCGGCGGGCCAGCGTTGCGCCGTCAACGTGCAGGGCCTGGACGTCACGGAAATTGAACGCGGCTTTGTGCTGGCCCACCCCGGCGAACTCTTCCCTTCCCGGCGCTGGCTGCTCCGCCTGACCTGCCTTTCCTCTGCCCCCCGGCCCCTGCGCCAGCGGGTGGAAATCCATTTCCATCACGGCACGCGCGAATGCCCGGCCCGCGTGATCTTCCGGGACCGGGACAAACTGGCCCCGGGTGAAACCGCGCTGGCTGAAGTGCGCTTTGCCGAGGATATGGTGGGCGTGTTCGGGGATCACTGCGTGCTGCGGGCCTATTCACCCCTGCGCACCGTGGCCGGGGGCATTCTGATCAGTCCCCTGCCGCCGGAACTGCGCCGCAAAGACCCGGAACTGGCCGACAAGCTGCGCCTGCTGGAGCAATTGCCCAATCTGCATGAGCGCGCCTGCGACGGCAAAGCCGCCAAGGCCGAGGACCGCGCGGCTCCGGCCCGCGCCGTTCTGCTGCTGCGCGGCCGGGACGGCGCCGACGAGGCCCGGCTCAAGGTCCTGACCGGCCTGTCCGCCTCCGCCCTGGAATCCGGCCTGAATCTGCTTTCCTCCAAAGGCGAAGCCCTCTGTTGGGACAAGGAGAGCCGCCAGTGGATCAGTAGGACGGCTTTCGCGGACCTGCTGGCCGCCTGCCTGGCGCGGGCCGAAGAGCTGCACCGCAAGGACCCGCTCAAGCCCGCCTTTTCGCGCAACGCCCTGTTGAGCGGTTGGAGCAAACGCCTGCCGCAGCGCCTGATCCAGAAAATTCTGGACGCGGCCCTCAAGCAGGGCCGTCTGGTCGTGGACGGCGAGGGCCTGCGCCTGGCCGAGCACAAGGTGACTTTGGCGGCGGATCAGGCGGGTCTGCGGCAAAAGCTGTTGCAAGCCCATCAGCGCGCGGGCCTCACCCCGCCCAACGCCAAGGATGTGCTGGAAGAACTGGGGGTCAGCGCCAAAGAGGCCGCGCCCGTGCTGCGCCTGCTCTGCGAGGAAGGCGCGCTGGTCAAGATCAGGGACGGTCTCTATTACGACGGGGCCGCGCTGGCCGACATTCTGGAACGGGTGCGCCAATGGTTCACCGACCATGAGAATCTGGACGTGGGCGCATTGAAGGAAATTCTGGGCCTGTCCCGCAAGTATCTCATCGCCCTGCTGGAATACATGGACAATGAACGGATTACCGTGAGGGTGGGCGATCAGCGCCGCTACAGAGGCCGCTGACTTCCCGGCGGGTAACGGCATTGAAATATGATATCTTGGAGGCTTTATTTTTATGCCCTGCGCCCAAACCACGGCCCTTCGGGCACAACTGATTTCGCCTGAGCGGCGATGGGCCGCCTCCGGCGCGGGCCGCGCTCCTTAAGCGCCGCGCGTCCATTTTCAAAATATTTTTCCAGCCGCCTGATTGTCGACAAGCCCGTATGTTTCAATCCGCCGGCGACAATGACAACATACCCGTAGAGCGGAACATAATCAGTCTATAAACAATGAAGGAGAGTTATAATATGCCCGAAAAAATTCTGATTGTGGGCGGCGTGGCCCTGGGCCCCAAAGCCGCCTCCCGCTGCAAGCGCCTGATGCCCGACGCCGAAGTGACCCTGGTGGATGAAAACGTCTACATTTCCTACGGCGGCTGCGGCATCCCCTATTATGTGTCCGGCGAAGTGCAGAATCTGGACGATCTGCGCGCCACGCCCTACCACACCATCCGCGACCCCGAGTTTTTCCGCGCCATGAAGGGCGTGACCGTGCGCAACCAGACCCGCGCCCTGTCCATTGACCGCGCGGCAAAGACCCTGCTGGTCAAGGACGTGATCAGCGGCAAAGAGGAAAAACTGCCCTACGACAAACTGGTGCTGGCCACGGGCGCGAGCCCGCGCGTGCCCCCGGTGGAAGGCAAGGACCTCAAGAACGTGCTTTCGCTCACCCGCCTGGAAGCCGCCGACGCTATCCGCACGGCCTGCCAGGAAGGCAAGATCAACGAGGCCGTGATTGTGGGCGGCGGCTTCATCGGCCTGGAGGCGGCCGTGGCCCTGGCCGACATGTGGGGCGTCAAGGTCAGCGTGGTGGAAATGATGGACCAGATCCTGCCGGGCGTGCTCTCCCACTCCCTGGCGCGCATGGCCGAGCATGACTGCGTCAGCCACAAGGTGGACGTCTACGCCTCCGAGAAAGTGCTCAAACTGGAGGGCAAGGACGGCGCGGTGAGCAAGGTCGTCACCGACAAGCGCGAACTGCCCGC